>NZ_CEYDPX010000010.1:0-32116 GCF_982804495.1 Candidatus Thiopontia autotrophica
GGTCGTTAGGTTGTACAAGAGGTTTGACATATGAGTGGATGTTGCGATGGCGGTTGTTCTGTCGATGCGCTGCGCGAAGATCGACAGCGAGGGACGCTTCAAATAGTTCTAGGCATTAATGCCGTCATGTTTGTTGTGATCGCGAGTGCTGCGCTTTATGGTGGCTCAACTGCGCTACTAGCCGATAGCCTCGATAATTTCGGTGATGCACTCACCTATGCTCTGAGTTTGTACGCTGTTACACGGGGCACCAGCACCAAAGCTAAGGTGGCATTGTTCAAAGGCATACTTATTCTTGTGGCTGCATTGGTTGTCGCAGCTCAAATCATCTACAAGCTTTTTGTACCAGGTCTGCCCATTTTTGAAGTCATGGGTGCTTTCAGCCTTCTTGGCCTTGCGGCTAATTCAGCGTGCCTCTTTCTGCTTTGGCGGCACCGGAATGAAGATGTGAATATGAGTTCTGTATGGGAGTGTTCACGGAACGATATCGCGTCGAACATATCGGTGTTTTTAGCAGCAGGTGCGATTTGGTTTACCGGCTCAGGCTGGCCAGATATTGTGGTGGCTACAGGCTTGGTATTGCTCTTGCTTCGTTCAGCAGCTCGAGTTATTTCATCGGCAATGGTTGAGTTACGTGAATCAACCTAACAAGTACATCATGTCGTTCGCCTGCGGCTCACTGGGGCGTGCTATCGCTGCGCGGCGGCCCGCACCATATGTTGGGCGTCATCTTTAACAGTTTGTTTTTAAGGGTAAAAATGTCGCTAATACTTGCCAGTGGTTAAATATAACTCAACCCGTTCAATATTTTCTGGCACACCACTAAGTACCAAATGATCATCAACCCTTAGTCGGGTCTCATTGGATGGATTATCGCCACGAATACTGCCGCGCTTAATTGCCTCCAGCGTAATATCAAACTGCTCCAATCCAAGTGAACCAACTGTTTTATGCGTGGCAAAAGTATCTTCAGTAAGAATTACCGTATGGAAAACGCCTGTCATCACCTGATGTTGTGCCATTGGATTGTCATCTTCACCGGGATAAAAATTTTCCAACAAACGATAACGGTTTTTACGCACGGCTCTCACTTCTCGAAGCACCTTTCTGGGCGGGTCGCCAATCATTAACATAAGATGAGAGGCCAACATAATACTTGATTCAAATGTATCTGGAATCACCTCACTCGCACCTGCTTCAAGCAACTCATTAACATGCGAATCATCTGGTGTGCGCACCAAAATTGGTATCTGCTGATGCATTTGACTGATGGTTTTTAAGATTTTAATAGAGGCATGAAAATCATTAAAGGTCACAATCACAATACGTGCCTTCTCTAAACGAGCAGCTTTCAAAATAGTCTCTTTTGCGGCGTCACCATAATAGACGTTCTCACCGGCGTCGTGTGCTTCTTGAACGCGCTTAATGTCCATATCAAGTGCAATAAACGATTTATTGGATTTTGATAAAAAACGGCTAACAGTTTGCCCAACGCGGCCAAAGCCACACAAAATAACATGCTGATCAAGATGTACATTATCATCAATAATAATTTTCTCAATATCTTGATGATTGCTCAAATAAGATCCTTTATGCCATTTCTTAGCAATTGCACCATTAAATTTAATCAAAAACGGTGCAATAGACATACTCAAGACCGCTGATGTTAATAAAATATTACCAATTTCAACAGGTAATAATTTATAAGCAAAAGCCAGTGTCAACAGTACCAGACCAAATTCACCTACCTGAGACAATGACAATGCCATGCGCAAGGCAACGCCACCTTGCTTCTGAAACAGTCTAGCCACCCCATACAAAACCACGCCTTTTAGTAAAATAATGCCAATGGTGATTGCGATAATTAGCCAAAAATGTTGTTGCAACAGAGTTAGGGAAATCATCATGCCCACAGTAACAAAAAATAGGCCTAATAAAATATCCTGAAATGGGCGAATATCAGATTCAACCTGATGCTTGTATTCCGTTTCACTAAGCATCATTCCTGCTAAAAATGCTCCCAGTGTCATCGATAAGCCCATTTGCTCGGTCAACGCAGCAGCGCCTAAAGCCACCGTTAATACGGTTAAAGTAAACAGCTCTTGTGACTTAGCCGAAGCCACTTCATGAAACAAAGGTCTGAGTAGATGTTTGCCGATTATATGCATGACAATCATCACCAATGTTCCCTTTAAAAAAGCCACACCTAACGCCAAGCCAAGGCTGTTATCATTTACACTAGTCAGCGCCAAAGTTGGAATCAGAATTAACAGCGGAATAGCAATAATGTCTTGGAAGATCAGCACGCCCAAAGCAGAACGCCCGTGGCGGGAATGAATCTCAGATTGTTCAGCAAGCTGCTTAATCACAATCGCAGTAGATGATAAGGCTAAGGCACTAGCAATAACAATATTGGCATTGGTGTCCAACCCTGAAAAATAACCAATCGCATACACCAACAGCCCAGTTACAAATACCTGAACCGCACCCAACCCAAATACTTGTCGTCGCATGGAGATCATTTGCGCTAGCGAGAACTCCAATCCAATAGTAAACAACAAAAAGACGATACCAAGCTCGGCTAATGTTTCAATATTTTCTTCTTGACCGATCCAACCAAATCCATTTGGACCAACAATAATACCAACGACAATGTAGCCCAGAATTGGTGGGAAATGCAGCCTTCTTGAGAGCGACACAATCGCCACTGCAATGGCTAGCAACAAGACGATATGGATTAACAAATGTTCGTTCATGCCATCAGTATAACTTACTTCAAATTAAAAGGGCGCTATCCCATTTTCCTGCATTGTTTCTCGCATTTGCTCAATGACAGGCTTAATTATCTGTTAACAGATTTACCAATATTAGAAATGAATCATTTTTAATGTAGCAATATAAGGAAATATGTCCTTATAATAATCGTTGGCCTTGATGCAAGCTTAATTGGTGCTACAATCAGGTCTTGTTCATATCAGAAACAAGCTGGCTTTAAAATATCGGATTGAGAGCCAGAGTGTCGTTATTTTTGAGGTTAGACCATTGCGGGATTGGCCAGATGAGATGGTTGCCAAAACTACCTATGTAAAGAAGAACAGGATGTGGAAGGTCTACTGGCAGAGGGCCGACCTGAAGTGGTATGGCTATGAGCCGGTACCGGAGGTTGGGTTGCTGGAGGCGTTTAGGAGCCCGTGATAGTCGCTACAAAGGATGTTCGGTAATAGGGTAAAATACCCTCAATTTTTTTGGAAAAACACCCTTATGTCTGTCGATCGTAGCGAGCAACTGAAATCTCTGATGACCGAGCGCATCCTGATTCTGGATGGTGCAATGGGGACCATGATCCAGCGTCACAAACTGGAGGAGGCGGATTATCGAGGGGAGCGTTTTGCCGACTGGCATACTGATCTCAAGGGGAATAATGATCTTCTTGCGCTGACCCAGCCTGCGATTATCCAGGGAATTCATGAGCAGTATCTGGAGGCGGGAGCCGATATCCTCGAGACCAACACCTTCAATGGGACTCGGGTCTCGATGGCTGATTACGATATGGAGGATCTGGTCTACGAGATCAATCTGGAGGCGACCCGTCTCGCACGTGCAGCAGCGGACAGATATTCCACTCCGGAGAAACCCCGTTTTGTGGCGGCGGTGCTCGGACCTACCAGCCGCACCTGTTCGATCTCCCCGGAGGTCAATGATCCCGGCTTTCGCAATATCACCTTTATGGATCTGGTGGAGGACTATAGTGAATCCATTGATGCCCTGGTGCAGGGTGGCGCGGATCTGCTGCTGGTAGAGACCATCTTCGATACCCTGAATGCCAAGGCGGCGCTGTTTGCAATTGACCGCTATTTTGAAGAGAGGGGGATAACACTGCCAATTATGATCTCTGGCACCATTACCGATGCCTCCGGACGTACCCTCTCAGGGCAGACCACAGAGTCCTTCTATAACAGTCTGCGTCACTCCAGACCGCTAAGTATGGGGCTCAACTGTGCGCTGGGTCCGGATATGTTGCGTCAATATACAGAGGAGATGTCACGAGTCTGTGAGACCTACACCTCTGCTCACCCTAATGCAGGTCTTCCCAATGAATTTGGGGAGTATGATCTCACTCCAGAGCAGATGGCGGCTCATGTCAGTGAGTGGGCCGATGCTGGCTTCCTTAATATTATTGGGGGGTGCTGTGGTTCCAGTCCTGACCATATTCGTGCCATTGCTCAGGCGATGGAGGGGAAGAGTCCACGTCCACTGCCAGATCTCCCCCACGAGTGCCGTCTGGCCGGATTGGAGCCGCTGAATATTGGCAGGGAGTCCCTCTTTGTCAATGTGGGAGAGCGGGCCAATATTACCGGTTCTGCCAAGTTCAAGCGTCTTGTCCTCAACGAGGAGTATGAGGAGGCACTCGATATCTGCCGAACCCAGGTGGAGAATGGTGCCCAGGTGGTCGATGTCAATATGGATGAGGGGATGCTGGATGGCAAGGCGGCGATGGTGCGCTTCCTCAATCTGATCGCCTCGGAGCCAGATATCTCCAAGGCACCACTGATGATCGACTCCTCCAAGTGGGAGATCATTGAGGCGGGGCTGCAGTGTTCGCAGGGTAAGGCGATCGTCAACTCTATCTCCATGAAGGAGGGGGAGGAGAAGTTCCGGGAACATGCAAAGCTCTGCCGTCGCTATGGTGCAGCGGTGATCGTGATGGCCTTTGATGAGGATGGGCAGGCCGATACAGAGGTGCGCAAGGTGGAGATATGTACCCGTGCCTACCGGATTTTGGTGGATGAGATCGGCTTCCCTGCAGAGGATATTATCTTTGACCCCAACATCTTCGCAGTAGCGACCGGCATCGAGGAGCACAACAATTATGGGGTCGACTTTATCGAGGCGACCCGTCGCATCAAGCAGACCCTGCCCTATGCAATGGTCTCGGGTGGGGTCTCTAATGTCTCCTTCTCCTTCCGTGGCAACAACCCGGTGCGTGAGGCGATCCATGCGGTCTTTCTCTATCATGCCATTCAGGCGGGGATGGATATGGGGATCGTCAATGCGGCACAGCTTGCGGTCTATGATGACCTCCCTGATGAGCTGCGAGATGCAGTCGAGGATGTGGTCCTTAATCGGGATCCGGAGGCTGGGGAGCGGCTGGTAGAGATTGCGCCTAAATATCTTGGAGATGGTTCGACAGGGGAGAAAAAAGAGGATCAGGAGTGGCGTAGCTGGCCTGTTAAGAAGCGGCTTGAGCATGCGCTGGTGAAGGGGATTACGGAATTTATTGATGAAGATACAGAGGAGGCTCGTCTCCAGTTCGACAAGGCACTGAAGGTTATTGAGGGGCCACTGATGGATGGGATGAATGTGGTGGGCGATCTCTTTGGTGCGGGCAAGATGTTTCTGCCGCAGGTGGTGAAATCCGCCCGGGTGATGAAGAAATCGGTTGCCTATCTTGATCCATTTCTTGAGGCGGAGAAGGCGGAGTGTGCCATTTCCAGTCAGGGCAAGATTTTGATGGCCACGGTGAAGGGTGATGTACATGACATCGGCAAGAATATTGTCGGGGTGGTGTTGCAGTGTAATAACTATGAGGTGATTGATCTTGGGGTGATGGTGCCGGCAGAGACGATTCTGCAGCGTGCCAGAGAGGAGAATGTAGATATCATCGGTCTCTCCGGGCTGATCACCCCGTCACTGGATGAGATGGTGCACCTTGCCAGTGAGATGACGCGTCAGGGATTTACTATTCCGCTGATGCTGGGCGGGGCCACTACATCCAGGGCTCATACAGCGGTCAAGGCGGAGCCGGAGTATGAGCATGGGGTGATCCATGTGGCAGATGCCTCACGAGCAGTTGGGGTGGCGACAACGCTACTTTCGGAGGGGCAGAAGTCGGAATTTCTCTCTGAGCTACGTGATGAGTATGAGGAGGTTCGCCAGCGACGTGCCTCCAGGGGTGGTGCAAAGAGTCTGGTTACGATTGAAGAGGCGCAGGCCAACCAGTTCCCGATTGAGTGGGATAGTTATCAGCCGGTACAACCAAACGCCCTGGGGGTAACGGTACTGGAGCAGATTGATCTCAATGAGGTGGTTCCCTATATCGACTGGACCTTCTTCTTCCACGCCTGGGAGCTGAAGGGTCGTTATCCGAAGATTCTCGATGATGCAGAGAAGGGGGAGGAGGCTCGTAAGCTCTATGCTGATGCAAGCTCTATGCTGGAGAAGATTATCGGTGAGAAGTGGCTCTCGGCAAAGGCGGTAGTTGGTCTTTTTCCCGCCAATGCGGTTGGAGATGATATTGAGATCTATGAGGATGAGTCACGAAGCAGGCTGAAGACAACGCTGCACCACTTGAGAAAACAGGGCAGACAACCAGATGGAAGATCCAATGACTGTCTAAGTGATTTTGTTGCGCCAAAAACTGCCAACAAGGTTGATTATGTGGGTGGTTTTGCACTGACTGCGGGTCTTGGGATAGATGAAAAGATTAGTGAGTTTGAGGCGGACCATGATGATTACAGTGCACTGATGCTAAAGTCGATAGCTGATCGTCTGGCGGAGGCGGCAACCGAGTGGCTCCATGAGAAAGTGAGAAAGGAGTTGTGGGGATATGCAGTTGATGAGTCTCATACTAATGAGGAGCTGATCAGTGAGGACTATTCCGGAATTCGTCCTGCAATGGGTTACCCAGCCTCACCAGACCATACGGAAAAAGATATTTTGTGGGAGCTACTGGAGGCAGAGAGCACTACTGGTATCTGGCTTACAGAGTCCAGGGCAATGGTTCCAACAGCATCAGTTAGTGGTCTCTATTTTGCCCATCCCGAGGCACACTACTTTGCTGTCGGCAAGATCGATCGAGATCAGGTAGAGCAGTATGCTGAGCGAAAAGGGATGATTGTTGCAAATATAGAGAAGTGGCTTGGCCCAAATTTGGCCTATAAATAGGAGATTAGAGAGGATGAGTGATTGTTATTGCGGTTCAGGAAAACCATACAGCGAATGTTGTGAGCCTTATCTGAAGGGAGACTCCTTTCCAGATACTGCAGAGGCGTTGATGCGTTCTCGTTACAGTGCTTACGTGGCAGGCGAGGTTGACTATATCCACAATACACTCCACCCGGACCATCGAGCTGACCATGATCTGGATGCAGCCAGGAAGTGGTCACAAGACTCGGAGTGGCTTGGACTTGAGATTATATCGACCTCTAATGGTGACAAGGGTGATGCTACAGGTATAGTTGAATTCAAAGCTGGTTACCGGGACAAGAGTGGAACACACTACGCGCATGAGGTTAGCCGGTTTAAGAGAGTAGATGGAAAGTGGGTCTATGTAGATGGCGATATGCCAAAACCAGAGACCTTTCGTAACAAAGAGAAGAAGGTGGGACGTAATGAGCCGTGCCCCTGTGGGTCAGGCAAGAAATACAAGAAGTGCTGTGGGCGTTGAGTTATGGGGCACAGCAGATAAAAAAACCAGCATACTGTTAAAACAGTATGCTGGCTCAGTGATTATCGAAAGATTAGACAGGAGAACTCGATAACCTCTGTATTACCAATTGGGAGACTATCCAAGCATGAAGGTTTCTATTGCGGATACGGTAGTTCCACTGAACAGGCTTATTGCTACAAAGAAGAGCATCATTACAGCTGATAACCCTATTGCTGTTCCGCAGGCTGTACATATGGCCATCTCAACCAGACTAAACTCTTTCAACTGTTCCATTTTCAACTGCTCCATTGTGGCGGTTGCCTATCAGGCTTTGTGTATGGTCACATACTACTGGTAACTGGCAGTCTCATCCATACGTATAAATACGTATATTTAATGTGTGATATCTGGTGTAGTTGCCTCGGATATTGCTGTCGTTATTCCGGTTTTGAGCGCTGGGAGCAGGCACCAAGAAACTCCACTATTGGGTGTCTGGTCTTGAGATTATATCAACCTCAACCACGCCCCTCCTCAACCGCCAAGCGTGCTCGGCGTTTTGCACGAGACTGTGTAAATATCGCAGAGAGCACATATACTGCGCCAGCCAGTAGAATAATTGTAGGGCCGGCGGGCAGGTCTGGTTGATAGGAGAGCGCCAGTCCGGAAACAGTGAGAGCTCCGCCAAGCAGTGTGGCCAACACCATCATTTTCCCAATAGAGTCTACATAATGCCCCGCAACTGCGGCTGGTAGTGTCAATAGTGCAAGCACCAGAATCAGCCCAACCACCTGAATCAGCAGTACAACTGTCACTGCGACCAGGATAAGGAGAAGCAGATAGAAGAAGGTAACTGGAATGCCGCGAAGTCTGGCAAACTCCTCATCAAATGCAACAGCAAGAAATTGTCTGTGGTATGCACCTACAATCAGCAGTAGAACTGTATCGAGCAGAGCCATAAACCAGAGGCTGGATTCTGGAACCAACAATATGTTACCAAACAGAAAGCTCATCAGGTCGGTCTGATAGCCTGGTGTTTTGGAGATAAAGAGTACCCCAATCGCCATTCCTATCGCCCACATGGCTCCAATAAGAGTATCTTCCTGAGCACGCCACTGTAGGCGAATCCATCCAATCAGCAGAGCAGATATGATGGCTGCACCCAAGGCACCAGCGAGAGGGTCTACTCCAAAATATATGGCCGCTCCCATTCCACCAAGAACGGAGTGAGCAATGCCTCCAGCAATGAACGCAATCCTTTTGACTACCACATAGGTTCCCATAACCCCGCAACCAATGCTGGCTAGTAGCCCGGCAATCAGGCTATATTGCAGAAAGGTATATTCAGAAAGGGCAGCGAAGAATTCGTTCATGCTTTATCTCTCCACTAACCTAATGGTGATGTGCCACCATGCGCACATCTTCACCGTACAGGTTTTGAATAACCTCGCCATCAATGGCATCTGTATGGTGGCATACCAGTGTTCTGTTGATGCAGGCAACCCGGGTAACATAACTTGAGATGAAGGCTATATCATGGGATACCACCAAAATAGCCATGCGCTGGTTTAACCGTTTTAACAGGTCGAAAATGTCCCCTTCAAGTCGTTGATCAATATTTGCCGTGGGTTCGTCCAGAATTAGAATTGATGGGTTTGAGACCAGTGCCCTGGCCAGTAGCACACGTTGTAGCTGTCCACCGGAAAGGCTCCCAATCTGACGTTGCACAAGATCCTCTGCCTCGACCTCTATCAGAGCTTGGCGGGTTGCCTGATAATCTTTCCTTGAATATCCTCCCGGTTTAAGCGCATGGAGAAACCCCTGTTTGCAGCTTGTACCCAGCCTCCCCAACAGCACCAACTGTTCTACAGTGATAGGAAACTCTTTTGAAAAGCTTGGATATTGTGGCACATAGCCGATTTGAGATCGTGCCTTGTGAGGTCTCTTTCCCAAAATCCTGATTGTTCCGGAGTGTGGAGTGAGTAGGCCGAGAGCCAGTTTAAGCAGAGTGCTTTTCCCTCCTGCGTTGGGGCCGACAATGCCCAGAAACTCGCCATCATTTACCTCAAGATTAATTTTCTCCAGTACGGTAGTTGTACCGTAGGAGAAAGATACATCTTTAATCTGGATAAGTGGATCTTGTGACTTCATTACTGCAGTGTCTCAGAGAGCTGTTGGGATATTTTTCTCATATTATTGATGTAATCTGCTGAGAGAGGGTCAATAGGTACAACACGGCCGCCAATTGCATCTGCAATCTGTTCAGCAGCACGCTTGCTAAGTTGTGGCTGAACAAAAATTACCCTGATCTTCTCCTTTCTGGCCTCTCTGATCAATTCTACGAGTGCACGAGCACCAGGCTCTTTTCCCTCATGCTCTATTGAGATCTGAGTTAGCCCGTACCGTTCTGCAAAATGGCCCCAGGCAGGGTGGAAAACCATAAATTTTCTCTGCTTCAGATTTTTTAGCTGTTTCTGAATCTCCTGGTCCAGCAAGCTGAGTTCAGCTTGTAGAGAGTACCTGTTTTTGTCGTAAAATTTATGGTTGTTTGGGTCTATCCTGATTAATGCATCGCTAATTGTATCAGCCATATTCATGGCTAATAGCGGGCTGGTCCAGGGGTGTGGGTCTAGTTCGTGTTCGTGTTCATGTTCATGTTCATGGCCATTACTGTCACCAATAATCTCCATCTCAGAGTTGGTGGATTTTATCCTCTCCATCCAGGCTTTCTCAAATTCAATTCCTGCAGTTATATATAGATCAGCTTGTGCCAGTCTGGCAATTTGTTGAGAAGTGGGACTAAAAGTATGTGGATCATCTCCTGAGCCTACCATTGAGGTGACATTTACATGCTCTCCACCAATTTTCTCGGCCAATGACTTGAGCGGCAGGACAGTGGTAAAAACCTGAATCTGTACAGCACTAGCCACTGTAGGGATCAGCAAGCAAGCTAACCAAATGGAGCGAATCATAAAAATATCTCCAGATCTCTGGGTGCACAGCTGGGGATTCCATAAAGTATGTTCATGGCGCATAAGGTAACATAAGGGGATGCATATCCATATTCTTGGAATCTGTGGCACTTTCATGGGCGGCATTGCCTTGCTGGCGCGTGCGTCAGGCCATACTGTTTCTGGTTCTGATGCCAATGTTTACCCTCCCATGAGCACCCAGTTGGAGGAGGCGGGGATTACTCTGCAGGAGGGGTATGAGGCAGATCATCTGGATCCAGCGCCTGATATGGTGGTGATTGGCAATGCAATGAGCCGTGGAAACAGAGCCGTTGAATATGTGCTGGAGCAGGGGATTCCATACACATCAGGCCCACAGTGGTTATCAGAGCATGTACTGCAGGGGCGCTGGGTACTGGCCGTATCTGGTACACACGGTAAAACCTCTACTTCAAGCATGCTCGCATGGATTCTGGAGTATGCAGGATTGCCCCCGGGCTTTCTGATTGGTGGAGTGCCAGAGAATTTTGGGGTATCCGCCCGGTTGGGGAATGCCCCATTTTTTGTGGTGGAGGCCGATGAGTACGATACCGCTTTTTTTGATAAACGCTCCAAGTTTGTCCACTATCGTCCAAGAACCCTGATTATCAATAATCTTGAATTTGACCATGCTGATATATTTGATGACCTGGCGGCAATCCAGAAACAGTTTCACCATCAGATACGCACTGTGCCCGGAAACGGACTGATCATCCATCCTGCCGGCGAGACAGCAGTTGATGAATTGATTGATATGGGGTGCTGGACATCGACAGAGACAATTGACGGGGATTGGGATGCCATAAGGGATGACGCTGCATGGAGTCGCTTTCTGGTATCACTGCAGGGAGAACCTGTTGGTGAGGTGAGCTGGGATCTGACTGGTTGGCATAACCGATCAAATGCCCTGGCTGCAATAGCCGCAGCACGTCATGCTGGGGTACCGGTCCGCCATGCAATTGATGCCCTGGCAGAGTTCAGGAATGTTCGTCGTCGCATGGAGGTCAAAGGCACAGTGAATGGAGTGACTGTCTACGATGATTTTGCCCACCACCCAACAGCTATCAGACTGACACTTGATGGACTGCGTGGCAAGGTGAGGGAGGATCGAATCCTCGCAATTATGGAGCCACGCTCAAACACTATGCGTATGGGGGTACATCAACAATCACTGGCGGGCTCATTCGAGAGTGCAGACAGGGTTTTTCTGGTTGATGATGGATCACTGGAGTGGGATCTTGCCAAATCAATGGATGAGTCTATAGTGCAGGTTACCATAGCTGAAACTGTTGAGCAGATTGTAGAGTCAGTAGCAGATTGGGCTCTTCCGGGAGACCATATCCTGGTTATGAGCAATGGCGGGTTTGGCGGCATACATGAGAAATTACTGGAGCGACTCGAGAAGTGACAGAGTGGAATAGAGACAGTACAGTTACATTGGCCGTTACCGGGGCGTCAGGTGCAGCTTATGCGTTGCGCCTTCTGGAGCAGTTGATTGCGGCAGATGTTCGGGTCTGGATGATGCTGTCTGATGCAGCGCGTATTGTTATGGAGATGGAGGTCGACCTTTCATTGCCAGAGGCCTCCCATGATGTGCAAAAATTATTTGTCGAAAAGTTCGGTGCCAGGGAGGGGCAGTTGTCACTGTTTGAAAAAGGCGAGTGGACCTCTCCGGTTGCCAGCGGCAGCAGTGCTCCTTATGCCATGGTGGTATGCCCATGTTCAATGGGAACACTCTCAGCCATAGCTTATGGAAGTAGTGATCAGCTGTTAGAGCGGGCCGCGGATGTGATGATAAAGGAGAACAAGAAACTGATACTGGTTCCAAGAGAGACTCCATACTCTGCCATCCATCTGGAGAACATGCTTAAGCTCTCACGGATCGGGGTGACGATTCTGCCTCCCAACCCGGGGTTTTACCATCAGCCCAAGAGTATTGATGATCTTGTCGACTTTGTGGTGGCAAGAATTCTTGATCAGCTTGGGTTGGAGCGGGATTTTGTGCAGCGGTGGGGGAGTACTACATAAACCTACATCTCTAGCTGTGGAGCGGCTTGTCCCTTCAACACAGTGGCGAGACTTGCGGCAAACTGGTTTGCATACTGCTCAAACAGATCAACCTTGGGGGTGTAGTCGACCACATTATCAATATCAAGAGTCTCGGCAATCTCATGGGTGGACATGTGTCCATCAATTAACCCCAACCCTTTAGCCTCCTGTCCAACCCATATCAACCCATTAAACAGCTCTGTTGTGGTGGAGAGGTTTTCTCCTCTCCCCTCTTTTACCCGATCGATAAAAATATCGTGGGTGGTTGTCAGCACGTGCTCTTTGAGAAAAGTCTCAGCCTCCTCATTTCTTGGAGAGAATGGGTCGAGAAGCGCCTTATACTCTCCTGCCGTAAGCTCACGCTGCTCGATGCCATGCTCCTTCATCGCCTCCACAAAACCGAAGCCCCCCATGCGTACACCGATAGAACCAACCAGAGAGACCTCTGTTGCATGAATCTCGTCAGTAGCGCTGGCGATGTAGTAACAGGCTGATGCACAGAGCTCGTCAATTGTGGCGTAAATCTTTTTCTCCGGGTTCTCTTTTTTTACGGTGCGAATAGTTTGCCAAAGCCGTTCTGCCTGTGCAGGAGTGCCACCAGGAGAGTTAAGCTGAAGCACAATATGTTTGACTCGCTTGTCCTCAGCTGCCTTGCGTATGGCTGGTGCAAGGTTATCCGCACTGTTAATTGTGTCGCTACCGATCTCCCCATGCAGCTTGATGGTGGCAATACGTTCACCTGGGTCAATCTCATCAATAACCCCTGCAGAGATCAGTATCAACAGAATCAGGTAGCCGATTACAAATGCATAAAGCAGGTTCTTGAACCAGCGCCCCTTGCGAATCTCTCTCTTGAGCTCATGAACAGCGGCTGAAAGTTCGTTTGAATTAATTGTCATGGATCTCCTTTACGATAAGCGGGGCGGTGCCACCCTTTTCTCTAAACCAGTTGATGGCGGTCAGAATGCCGGGTTGTCGGATAAACCACTGCTCAACATGATATTTGCCTGGAAAATGAGTCATCATGATTCCCAGC
This sequence comes from Candidatus Thiopontia autotrophica, assembly GCF_982804495.1. Lineage (NCBI taxonomy): Bacteria > Pseudomonadati > Pseudomonadota > Gammaproteobacteria > Candidatus Thiopontia > Candidatus Thiopontia autotrophica. The sequence goes on from NZ_CEYDPX010000010.1 coordinate 13,502, forward strand.
AGCAGGGTCAATAGCCCTTGGCCGGGGAGAAATAGCATCAGAATGCCGGCAATGATCAGCACCAACCCAATCAGATTACGGACCAGATGAACCAGAAACCGGGCTGCCGGGTGTCCCTTGAGGGGGGCTACCGTTGGCTCTTTTGTGTGGTCGAAATAGTCCTCAGGGATTCTGCTGACCAGCCATGGAAGCGCAGCAATTGAGGCAACCAACATAATGGCTGACCCAATTCCGATCCAGAACAGTAGCTCCTCGTTGGCCGAAAACCATCCGCTAATTTCTTGCCACCACTCCATAAATATATCTATAAAGTCGCCAGAACCTTGCGCGCAGCATCTATTGTTGTCTGCAGGTCGCTATCAGTATGGGCGGCAGAGACAAAACCGGCCTCAAAGGCGGATGGGGCAAGATATATTCCTTCATCAAGCATGCCGTGGAAGAATTTACCGAAGCGCTCGCTGTCACAAGCCATAACCTGGTCAAAGTTTTCGATCTTCTCATCCTCGGTAAAGAAGAGGCCAAACATGCCGCCGATACGGTTGTACTGCATCGGAATATTATTATCTGCAGCAGCAGCCATAATGCCGTCAGTCAGGGTTTTTACCTTCTCTTCCAGATCAGCAAAGAAGTTGGGAGCAGAGATCAACTCAAGAGTCTTCAGTCCTGCCGCCATCGCCAGAGGGTTGCCAGATAGGGTCCCAGCCTGATAGACAGGACCAAGTGGAGCCAGATGTTCCATGATCTCGCGTTTGCCACCAAATGCGCCAACCGGCATTCCACCACCAATAACTTTGCCAAGTGTGGTCAGGTCTGGGGTAATGCCAAGTTTGCCCTGAGCGCCACCAAGGCTTACACGAAAACCGGTCATGACCTCATCCAGAATCAATACTGTTCCATACTCATCACAGACCTCACGCAGCCCCTCCAGAAAACCGATAACAGGAGGCACACAGTTCATGTTTCCAGCAACAGGTTCCACGATGATACAGGCTATCTCCCTGCCAACCTCGGCAAAGAGTTCACGTACCTGATCAATGTTGTTATAACTCAGGGTCAGGGTGTGTTCAGCAAGTGAGGCAGGAACACCGGGTGAGGTTGGTACCCCCAGGGTCAATGCACCAGAGCCGGCTTTTACCAGTAGAGAATCAGCATGGCCGTGGTAGCATCCTTCAAACTTCAGAATCTTGTCTCGTCCTGTGTAGCCTCGAGCAAGTCTGATTGCGCTCATGGTGGCCTCAGTACCTGAGCTAACCATACGCACCATCTCAATTGATGGTACGAGCTCTTTTACCTTCTCGGCCATCTGGGTTTCTATCTCTGTAGGAGCACCAAAGCTCAGACCATTTGCTGCACCATCCTGTACAACTTTTACAACGTCAGGGTGTGCATGCCCCAGGATCATTGGCCCCCATGATCCAACATAATCAACATAACGATTACCATCTTCATCATGGATATAGGCCCCTTCGGCTCTCTGGATGTAGACAGGATCTCCACCAACACCTCTGAATGCGCGAACAGGTGAATTTACTCCACCAGGAATATGTTGCTGGGCCTCTTCAAAAAGGTCATGTGAACGGGTCATAACTTTATACTCTTCCTTGTGTCTGTTTTTCTTTCGAAAATTTTCCTGAATCTATTTGGTATCAAACAGGTTGGCAATATCCTGGGCAGCTTGCTGGATATTTGTAGCGCCCAAAACAGCATTAATTACAGCAAGCATATCTGCCCCTGCATCAATCAGTGATTTGCCATTACTGCTATCTACTCCTCCAATTGCGACGATCGGCAGCTGCAACTCTGTGCGGGCTTGTGTCAGCACCTCAGTTGTTGCATGAACTGCATCCGGCTTGGTCTGTGAGGGGAAGAACCTGCCAAAGGCTATGTAGTCAGCCCCCTGTTCTGCGGCCATCCGTGCGCTATCGAACGAATTGTAGCAGGAGACTCCAATAATAGCCTCATTTCCCAGTAATTTTCGTGCCTCTTCGACTGAGCCATCATCACTGCCAAGGTGGACGCCATCAGCACCTGATTCTATTACCAGATCGGTATCATCATTAACGATAAGCGGGATGCCGAGAGGGCGACAGAGAGTGGCAAGGTCCGATATTTCCCAGAGTTTGCGCTCTCTGTTTGCGTGCTTGTTTCTGTACTGAACAATACTTACGCCCCCCTGAATTGCCTCTGCCACTGCAGGGACAAGACCAGCCTTGTCAGTAAGGCGGCGGTCAGTAATAAGGTAGAGGCCGGATAGTTTTTGTTTCATCTATCTATTTGCTACGAAACCGATCTGGAAAATGTTGTCCGCTACCCGGGTGAAAACTGTTATTCAGACTATTCCAGGTAAACTCCAATCCCCTGACAACTGCCTCATCTACATTTTCTCCAGCAGCTATACCTGTGGCAATAGATGATGCCAGAGTGCATCCGGATCCATGATAATTATTGGGAAGCCGAGGATATTGAAAGAGTTCTTTTATTCCATCCCTGTTCATCAGCAGATGGTGAACCTTGTCAGGTTCTTCGTCAGCTGTGGGGTTGTCAGTTCCTGTAATCAGCAGATATTCACAACCCATAGAGATGAGCTCAGCACCACTGGCCTGCAGAGTGTCTCCATCAGGGGCCAACTGCATCAGCTCCTTGCGGTTTGGGGTTGCAACAGTAGCAAGCGGGATCAAAAGGGTAGATATAGCCTCAGCTACGCCATCAGTTGAGAGGTAGCCCCCGCCACCGTCTGCCAGAACAGGGTCAAGGATAACCGGGACATCAGAGTGTTCAGTTAATAGAGTATGAATTGCCTCACAGATCTCTATGGAGCCGACCATTCCGATCTTTATCGCCTGCATCGACATATCATCCAGCAAGAGCCGAGCCTGCTGAATAAACAGATCCAGAGAGACTGGCTCTACAGCTTTTACTGAATGGCTATCCTGTGCTGTTAGTGCAGTTATGACAGTTGCAGCATGACCACCGAGTGATCCGATAGTCTCAATATCTGCCTGAATCCCGGCGCCACCGCTTGGGTCGTGGCCACCAAAGACCAATATCGTCGGCCTCATTGTCGGGCACCAAATATATCGGTACCAATACGCACTATTGTTGCACCTTCGGCAATTGCAGCCTCCATATCTCCAGACATGCCCATCGAGAGGGTATCAAGAGAGAGCCCATCTTCGTTGAGTTGCACCATTGCATCATGAAGTTGCCGAAAAGGTACGCGCTGTTCATTCAGACTGCTGGATGGTGCAGGCAGAGTCATCAGGCCACGCAATCTGATCCCGGGCAGTTTGCCAATCTCCTTTGCCAGACTGGGAAGTTCACTGAATAAGACTCCGGATTTACTCTCCTCACCACTGCTATTTACCTGGATACAGATATTGATGGGCTCTTTGGCAGAAGGTCTCTGCTCACCAAGCCTGCGCGCAATCTTCAGACGATCTACTCCATGTACCCAGTCAAAATTTTCAGCTATGGTCTTGGTCTTGTTGGATTGAATGGCACCAATAAAGTGCCAGACAATATCATCGAGCGGTAGTGCATCGATTTTCTCCAGGGCATCCTGCAGATAGTTCTCTCCAAAATCACGCTGTCCGGCATCATAGGCCTTGTGCACCATTGTGGCAGGCTTTGTCTTGCTGACGGCAAGCAACTTTACAGATTGATGGGGGCGTCCATACTGTTTTGCGGCACCATCAATTCTCTGGTGAATTTGGTCAAGTTGATCCCTAATGGCCATACTGCGGAGTATAACGTGGAGTATCTGGTTTTTCAGATTCCACTATAATTACCAGTTCAGTAAATCACAGGCCCCAGTTCGTGGATAAAACCCCAAAAGATATTCTTCAGACCGTATTTGGATACAGTGAATTTCGTCCCCACCAGGAAGAGATCATCAGTGATGTCCTCTCACGGCACGATGCTTTTATCCTGATGCCTACCGGTGGAGGAAAGTCTCTCTGTTACCAGATTCCGGCACTGATATTTCCTGGTACAGCTATCGTAATCTCCCCGCTTATCTCATTAATGAAAGATCAAGTGGATGCACTGAAGGCAAATGGCGTAGAGGCCGCATATTACAACTCATCACTAAATGAGGCAGATTCACGCCAGACCATTGCCCGTTTTCATGCGGGTGAGCTTGATCTAATGTACGTAGCACCAGAAAGAATCATGTCCGCCGGTTTTTTGGCAAGAATGAAAGATGTGGATATCTCACTGTTTGCGGTGGATGAATCACACTGTGTATCCCAGTGGGGGCATGATTTCAGACCGGAATATGTGCAGCTGGGACATTTACGAGAGCAGTTTCCGAGAATCCCAATGGTTGCTCTTACTGCCACAGCTGATCCTCAGACCCGCAGGGACATTATTCACCGTCTTCGTCTGAAAGAGTCAAAGGTTCATGTAACCGGTTTTGATCGGCCAAACATTCGTTACAGTGCGCTGGAGAAGAGCAAGCCATTTGATCAGCTCAAGGCCTTTTTGAGTCGTGTCGATGGAAGCAGAGGAATTGTCTATGCGCTTAGCCGAAAAAGGGTGGAGGAGGTTGCAGATAAACTACAGTTGGCAGGTTTTCGTGCGCATCCATACCATGCTGGTCTTCCAGCAGCCAGAAGGCAAGAGGCCCATGAAAAATTCATGAGGGATGAGATCGATGTGGTGGTTGCGACAGTTGCCTTCGGAATGGGTATAGACAAGCCTGATGTTCGTTTTGTGGTCCACTACGATCTGCCAAAAAATATTGAGGGATACTATCAGGAGACCGGGCGCGCAGGGCGTGATGGCCTGCCTGCGGAGGCGCTACTGCTGTTTGGTGCGCAGGATATGGTGATGGCTAGACGTCTGGTGGAAAATAGCCAAAATGAGGAGCAGAAGAGAATAGAGACCCACAAACTGAACAGCATGATTGCATTTGCAGAGACACTTACCTGTAGGCGTAGGGTGTTGCTCAACTACTTTGGTGAAGAACTCGGTAAAGATTGTGGGAACTGTGATGTATGTTCTGATCCGCCGGAGTGTTATGACGCCACTGTAGATGCGCAGAAAGCACTCTCTTGTGTTTATCGTGTAGGACAGAGATATGGAATGCGCCATGTGGTGGATGTGCTACGAGGAATGGATAACGAGCGTATCAGAAATCTTCACCATAATGAGCTCACCACATACGGTATTGGTGGGGATCGTAGTGATGCAGAGTGGACAAGCCTGTTTAGGCAGCTTATTCATCGAGGCTACCTTATTCAGGATATAGCCAACTACTCCGTATTAAAACTTACACAAGATGCACGTTCGATTCTGAAAGGGGAGAAGAAGCTAGAGTTGGCCAAACCAAGACTCAAAGAGAAGGTCAAAAAGAGGAAAAAACTGGCAGTTGCTGTTGAGGGTAGAGATGAACTGTTGTTTGAACTATTAAGAGATCTTCGCAAGGATCTGTCAAACCAAGAGGGGATTGCGCCATTTATGGTTTTTGGAGATGCAACTCTGACTCAGATGGCCATACACCTTCCAAAAAATAGAGGTGAGTTCCTTGAGATCAACGGAGTTGGTGAGAAGAAGATGTATAAGTACGGTGAGATATTTCTGGGTGAGATTGCCGATTACATCGAGTCAAAATCTACTGTTGTGACTTAATCAGAGCTAACTGTCAGGCAAACACGGTGGCTGCATCAAACACAGGACCATCCACACAGACCCGTTTCATGGCAGGCCCTTCCGGTGTTTCAATCTGCACAACGCAGCCGGCACAGCCGCCAATTCCGCAGGCCATAAACTCTTCAAGTGATACCTGGCATGGCAGGTTGTACTCTTTTGCCAGTTTGGCAACTGCCTCCAGCATTGGATGAGGGCCGCAGCTGAAGAGCTCGACCTGATTGCGCTCTTCATCTGAAAGTGAGTTAAGCCAGTGTCTGGCAAGATCTGTTACATATCCATCATGAGTTCCAGGATAGCCCTGTAGACTGGATAGTCGACTTGGAATGCCCCAGTCCTCCAGTAGTGGCATTGAGCCGATAACACCATCAGGCATTCCAGGAATGACTATCTGTGAGGGGGTTACCGGGAACGGAAAGGGTACTTCTGAGCCAAGAATTACAAATGGTTTGTAGGCGGACTCACTCTGCAGTGAATCGGCAATAAATACCATTGGCGGCATGCCGACACCACCACCAATAAGAAGTGGGCGACTTCGTTCCGGATGGGGGGCAAATGGTTTTCCAATAGGGCCTAGTAGACTTAGTGGTTCACCAGTCTCGATCTCTGCCAGTGCTGCAGTTCCCTTGCCAAGTTTTTTGTAGAGTAACTCTATGGTTCCTTGTTCTTTGTTTGCACGCATTATGGATATAGGTCTGCGCAGGGTAAATTGTGGCCCACACTCTACATGTACAAAACTACCAGGCATGGCCCTGGAGGCAATCTCAGGCGCCTTGAGCTTGAGGATATGTTGATCACCATCCAGGTGGAGGTGCTCAAGGATGGTTGTCTCTTCCTTGAAGATAGAGTTTCGATCAGGATTCATGAACTATATTTCCACCCATTATGGTATGGGTAACTCTGCCCTGAAGCTCCCAGTTAAGGAAGGGGCTGTTCTTTCCTGTACTTTGCAGGCTTTCAGTTGTAACCGTCCACCATGCCTCTGGGTCAAAGATGGTGATATCGGCGCTTCTGCCTTCACCAAGTGTTCCTGCATCAATCCCCAGGATCTCGGCAGGCCGGTTGGTTACCATGGAGATGGCGTCAGAGATGGATATATCATGCTCTTTGGCAAGTCTGAGTGTGAGTGGCAAGAGGGTTTCAACACTGCTTATGCCGGGCTCTGTCTGTTCGAATGGGGCAGCTTTTGCATCCTCATCATGGGGTTGATGGTCGGAACAGATGGCCTGAATGGTTGATGAGAGTACTCCATTGACCAGGCCTGCACGATCACGTTCGGTGCGTAGTGGGGGCAGTACATGGCAGAGGCTGTTGAATTCACCAATATCCATCTCGGTAAGGTAGAGGTGGTGAACAGCAACATCAACACTTACCGGGAGCCCACTCTTCTGTGCAAGCTCAATCATCTGCAGAGCACGGAGACTGGAGATGCCGCAGAAGTGGGCACGTACACCAGTCTCACGAATTAGAACCAGGTCGCGTGCTACTCCAGCAGCTTCTGCTGCATCAGGAATTCCAGGTAAACCTAGACGGGTGCTTACAGTGCCTTCGTGTACGCATCCGCTATTGGTTAGCCACGGGTCTGCCGAGTGGAGGAAAACCGTCAGCTCATGGCTTGCTGCATACTCTAGTGCTCGTCGCATTACCAGAGAGTTGCTGATTGGTGATTGTGCATTGGAGACACCGGCACATCCCGCCTCTTTCAGTGCGCCCATATTACTTAGGTGCTCTCCGTCAAGCCCGTGAGTCAACGCCCCAAGAGGGATGACGGAGGCGTATCCAGAATCTTTTGCCCTGTTACGAATCAATTCAATGACTGCAGGCGTATCTATGATCGGCTGGGTATCTGGCGGTATGCATAGTGTTGTAACCCCGGCACTGGCGGCGGCACGGGTTTCACTCTCTATTGTTCCTTTATGGGTTTGTCCTGGTTCACGTAGCCGGGCACGCATATCCACCAGCCCAGGACAGACAATAAGATTGCTGGCATCAACTGTTTTATCAGCCTGGAAATCCTCTGTGGCAGAGATAATCTTGCCCTCCGAGATCCGGATATCACCGATCTGGTCTATACCATTGGCTGGGTCAATGATGTGCCCATTCTGGATCAGGATGTTCACTGTTCGCCTCCCTGTCCGCTTTGGCTCTGCATGGCCATTGAGAGGATAGCCATGCGGACAGCAATACCGTTTGTTACCTGTTGAAGAATGACGGAATGGCTGCTGTCTGCGACAGTGCTGTCGATCTCCACTCCACGGTTCATTGGCCCAGGGTGCATGATGATTGCATCATCAGCAGCCAGCTGGAGTCGCTCTTCGGTAAGGCCGTAGTATTGGAAGTACTCTTTTTTGCTCGGTAGATGTGCGCCACTCATCCGTTCATTTTGCAGACGTAGCATGATGATTACATCAACATCGTTTAGACCATCTTCTATGTTGGTAGTAACGTGTACGCCCAGGTCCTCCACATGAGATGGGATAAGTGTGCGTGGTGCAATAACCCGAACCTCTGGACACCCAAGTGTATTAAGTGCATGTATCTGCGAGCGCGCTACTCGTGAGTGCATTACGTCACCAATAATGGCGACCCGTAGACGGGTGAAATCTTCCTTGTGTCTGCGGATAGTAAACATATCAAGCATTGCCTGGGTAGGGTGTGCATGACGTCCATCACCAGCATTGATTACGCTGATATGGTTGGGAACATTCTGTGCCACAAAGTGTGCTGCACCACTGGCTGCATGGCGTACTACAAACATGTCGATCTGCATTGCAACCATGTTTTGCAGGGTGTCGAGAAGGGTCTCGCCCTTGGTGGTTGCAGAGGTGTTTATATTTATATTTAGGACGTCTGCCGAGAGTCTCTTCTCTGCGAGATCAAAGGTAGTGCGTGTTCTGGTGCTGGGCTCGAAGAAGAGGTTGGCAATGGTTTTGCCGCGGAGCAGAGGAACCTTCTTGGCGGTCTGGTTGCCTACACTTGTGAAGTGTTCTGCTGTGTCTAGTATTTCTGTAAGGAGATTACGGTTCAGCCCCTCAATAGAGAGGAAGTGGTGGAGTTTTCCGTTGGAGTCGAGCTGTATATTTCTCGACATAAATCTCATTCTCCTGACTGCTGAATCCTTAGTTCCAGTGGAACCGGCCCGTTGAGCTTGATTTGCTGCGCGGATTGTACATGAATATTGACTCCAGTGATATCTGCTTGTATCGGAAGCTCTCGTTCGTCTCTGTCTACCAGTACTGCGAGGAGTACTTTTGCAGGTCTTCCATAGTCGAATATCTCATTCAACGCGGCACGTATGGTGCGACCAGTGAAGAGCACATCATCAACCAGAATAATCAGTTTTCCATCAATATCAAAAGGTAGGTTGGAAGGGGTCACTTGAGGGTGGAGACCGATCTGGGTGAAGTCATCTCTATAGAATGAGATATTGAGTTCCCCCATTTGATGTTGGTTGTTTAACTCTTTGTGCAGCTGTTCTGCGACCCAGGTTCCACCAGTGTGTATTCCTATCAGGTGCGCACTCTCCAGCTGGTCTCCAAGCTGTTGGTGCAACTGATCAGCCATCTGGCTAATCAGTGCATCTACCGAAAGGGTATCTATGTCAATTGTATTCATCTCTATTCTGGTTGTTTAGCCAGCTCTGTAGTATTTGGGTTGCGGCGACTGCATCGATATCACGCTCTTCGGTTGGTCGTCGGTTTCCGCTATTTGAACGAATTATAGACTCTGCCTCGACTGAGGTCAGCCTTTCATCGATTTCATATACAGTCAGGTTGAATCTGCCACGTAGCTGATTACTGAATTTTCTTGAGAGCCGGCTCATCTCCTGCTCGTTTCCATCCATATCCAGAGGAATCCCGACGACTGCAGCAGTGACTCCCCACTCATGAATAAGCCCCTTAATCTGTTGCCAATCAGCATTTCTGTTGCTGCGATGGATGGTAGTAAGGGGTCGGGCTGATCCTGTGATCTCCTGACCAATGGCAACCCCAATACGGTGTGTCCCAAGATCAAAGCCCAGCAGGGTGTGGTCAGGCATGTCCCGCTTCTGTGGTAAGTGACGAGATATCAACCCCGATTCTGCCAGCAGATGATTCCCACCGTTTTGCATCATCGGTATCAAAAATCAGCTGGAGGTCTGCAGGAACACTGAGCCAGCTATTTTCACTGATCTCCTGCTCCAGTTGTCCGCCGGACCATCCAGCATAACCAAGAGTGACGATATGTTTTTCTGGCCCCTTGCCGGTTGCAATGGCATCCAGAATATCACTGGATGCGGTAATTCCAATTTCTGGTGTAACCTCGAGAGTGGAGTCCCAATTACCAACCGGGGTATGAATCACAAAGCCACGATCAGGCTGAACCGGGCCACCATTATGCAGCAGATTGTTTTTTGCTAGTGGAGCAGTGACTGTTATATCCATCTGTGCAAATAGTTCACCTATATGCAGGTTGGTGGGGCGATTGAGTACAAACCCCATGGCCCCCTCCTCATTGTGTTCACAGATAAGTGATACGGTATGGTCAAACCCTGAGTCTTGCAGTGAAGGCATGGCAATCAGCAGGTGGTTGCTAAGGTAGTTCTCTTTGCTATCTACTTTGTGGCTCATGGGTTTTTGTAATTTAGTTGCCGTATTTTGGGTGTTGTATCTTGCTGGAAATGAAGACGATCCTGCATCTCTGTAGTCATGTAAAAAATACCATCCTCACCAATAACCAAAACATACCTAATACCCATTTGAGCTGCAACCATTGATCGCTCTTCTGGTGAGGCAATCAACATGGCGGTTGCTGCAGCATCTGCAACCATGGCGTCAGAGTGGATGACGGTGGCAGAGCGGGCTCCTGTTGCAGGCCAACCTGTCTTCGGGTTGATAATGTGATGATAACGCTTGCCTGCATAGATAAACATCCTCTCATAGTCGCCAGAGGTGAAGATAGATTCATCATTTTGTGGATTAATAGAGGCTATTGCACCTTTCCCATCTGGCGATTGGATACCAATGCTCCATGCGCTTTCCCCTCTATTCCCTATGGCACGTAGGTCACCACCTGTATTTACTATGGCGTTTTTGATGCCTAGAGATTTGAGCTTGGTTATGGCGCGGTCTACGGCATAGCCTTTTGCGATACCTCCCAGATCAATTTTGATATTCCTGTTGTTGCTACTGACTGTTCCATTATTGAACTGGAGACCATCCATTGATGGACTGTTTTGTATCAGAATATCTATCTCCTCTTGAGAAGGGGGTGGCCCGCTCCACTCCTCACCATGAAACCCCCAGAGCGCAATGAGGTTGCCAATTGCCGGATTAAAAAGAGCTCCACTCTGACGGGAGAGGAGGGCGGTCTTCTTTAATAGCGAGGATGCCTCAGATGCAATCTGAATTGGAGCACCGTCCGCAAAGGCCTGGTTGATCTCACTTAGCAGGCCGCCCCTTTTCCATGCGTGCCAGGTGTCATGCATTGCGGCAAAGTCATCACGAATCACTCTGCTGGCTTTCAGGCTCTGCTCCTCGCTGCTGTCCCAGATAGAGATGGATACAATGGTTCCAAAGGCAAGGAACTGATCTCTGTAAACTTCCGGCGCTCGTTCGCATCCAGTAAGTATGAGAAGTGTGAAAAAGGATAGTGTCAGGCGGAATTTTATTGTCCCAGTCTCCGCTCAATTGCATCCATAAGATCTCCTGCAATATTCAGATCGTACTTATTATCAAGTTCTCTGATACAGGTTGGACTGGTGACATTGATTTCGGTGAGCCAGTCACCGATAACATCAAGGCCAACAAATAGCAGGCCTCTCTCTTGCAGAAGAGGAGAGACTTTTTGGGCAATCTCCAAGTCCCGCTCTGACAACGGAATACCTTCCCCACGCCCACCAGCAGCAAGGTTGCCGCGATTTTCACCTTCAGCCGGAATACGTGCCAGAGCATATGGAATAGGGTCTCCGTCAACCATCAGGATGCGTTTATCTCCTGCTGTAATTTCCGGAATAAAGCGTTGTGCCATTACGTAACTTGATCCGTTATTTGTAATTGTCTCGATAATAACCCCGGTATTCTGATCGCCTGAACGAAGACGGAATATTGATGTCCCACCCATGGCATCGAGTGGTTTCAGGATGATCTCCTCATGTGCATCAAGAAACTGTCTGATACGTGCCTCGTTGCTGGTTACCAGAGAGGGAGGAGAGAGTTCTGGAAACCATGATGTAGCAAGCTTTTCATTGAGGTCACGCAGAGCTTGTGGGCGGTTTACCACCATGGCGCCATCACGTTCTGCAAGTTCCAGAATGTGGGTAGCGTATAGATATTCTCTATCAAATGGAGGGTCCTTCCGCATCAGGATAACATCAAGATTTGATAGCGGCATGGCCTGTTTTTCCCCCAGAACATACCACTGCTTCATGTCATCCATAACCTGAAGTAGATGAGTCTGTCCCATGGCTGTGCCCTGTTCCAGAAAGAGGTCATCCATCTCCATGTAGTGGATCTCCCACTCCCGTTTCTGGGCCTCAAGCAGCATGGCAAGGCTGCTATCCTTGTATGGGTGGATCGTCTGAATTGGATCCATAACAATACCAATCCTCATGCGTTCTCTCCTCCAATAACTTCATGAATCTCTCTTGCGGCAGCCAGCATTGCGAGTCGTGCAATTACACCATAGGCATAGAAACGGTTTGGTTCTGCATCAGGTTCCTGGGTATGGTCTGGCAGATTGAGTGGGTTTGCAAATGAGAGTGGCTCAAAGTGCATGCCTGGTGCATTGAGATTTTCATTCGCTCCTCTTGAGGTGTGTACTCGATAAAAGCCGCCAATTACATGGTGATCCATCATGTAGACAACAGGCTCGGCAACGGCCTGATTTTCTCCAATGGTCTCAAATGTATATACGCCCTCCTGGATAATCACATCAGTAACCGATTGCCCCCCCTTGCTTTTTGCCATCTTGTTGCGTTGCTTGCGATTCAGTTCATGAACCTCACTGGCATTGTGGATAGTCATTATTCCCATTCCATAGGTGCCGGCATCTGCCTTGACCAGGACGAAGGGGGGCAGATCCACACCATACTGGTCATATTTTTTCTGGATCTCTTTTAACAGATGGTCAATATGGGCAGCCAGACACTCCTCTCCTTCGCGATTCTTGAAATCGATGGAGTCACATTTCTCGAACAGTGGGTCGATCAGCCATGGATCAATATCCAGTTGTGCAGCAAACTCGTTGGCTACCTGATTGTAGTGTTGAAAGTGGTCTGATTTTCTTCGGTTATTCCACCCCAGTTCGAGAGGAGGAATAATTGATTGATCGACACCCTGTAGTATTTCGGGAATACCATCAGAGAGATCGTTATTCAGTAGAATGATGCAAGGAACAAAGCCTTCCAGTTGTATATTGCTCCCGCTCTTCTGAATAGGTTCCAGAGTTATATCTGCGCCTGATGGTAGTGATATTGTCTCTGGAGACTCCAGTGTCTCTATCAGGGAGCCAATACGAACGGCAAAACCGGCATGCTGGAGTAGCTTTCTCAGTGTTGCCAGACTTTCCAGATAGAAGGTATTGCGGGTATGGTTCTCTGGAATGAGAAGAATATTGCAGGCAGTAGGGCAGGCACGCTCCACTGCACTCTGAATTGCCTGTACCGATAGCGGAAAAAATGCCGGATTGATGTTGTTGAACCCAGCAGGAAATAGATTGGTGTCCACAGGCGCCAGTTTGAAACCGGCATTTCTCAGGTCTACTGAGGTATAAAAAGGGGCGGCACTTTTCTTCCATTCACTACGAAACCAGGTCTCAATCTGAGGCTGTCGCTCCAGCAGGTGAGATTCAATCTCCCGAAGTGGCCCAGTCAGAGCAGTTGTGAGGTTTGGAACTGGAGAATCTGATGTAAACATTGTGGCTATAAATCTCCCCAGAGTGTTTGCATAATGGTTATGGCTACGACAGATGCCGTCTCTGTTCGTAGAATTCGTGGCCCCATTGTTACCCCATGAAATCCTCTCTCGTGTGCAGAGATAATTTCTTGGTCAGTTAACCCTCCCTCAGGCCCTACTATGATACCAATACTTTCTGTGACTGGTTTTGGGGGAGGCAATTCAGAGAGCCTTTGTCTGGATTTTGGATCAAGTATAAATCCCTGTTTGGAATTGTTGTCAGCAAGCATTTTGTGCAGAGTTACTGGGGCATGAACTGGCGGAACAATATTGCGACCACACTGTTCGCAGGCAGAGATAACCACCTTTCTCCAGTGCCCGGTCTTCTTGTCGAGCCGTTTCTGGTCAAGTTTGACCACACTACGTTCACAAAAAACAGGGGTGATCTCTCTGACTCCGTTTTCAACAGCCTTCTGGATGGCGTAATCCATACGCTCACCTTTTGATATCCCTTGGAACAGGTGAATGGCTAAGGGGCTTTCACGTTCCGGGTTTTCTCTATCTGTGATAAGAGCGGTAACTGACCGTTTTTCAATATGATCTATAGTGGCTGGAAATTCTCCTCCGTTGCCATCAAACAGAACAAGATGGTCATTCTGCTTTAGACGCAATACCTGAACAACGTGGCGTCGGCTTGCTTCACTCAGTTCAATGGTGCTGTTTGGAGACAGCTTGGACTCGCTGTAAATTCTGGGGATTGGCATGGGTGTGGGGGAGTATAATGTTTCAATGATAGTTAAGGAACCTCTGAACAAGCGTAATGGGATGGGGGTTTGGGGGAAGGGATCAACAGGTGCCCCCATAGGATAACTTGAGAGGGAGTTCTGATTGAGTCACGAAGTGACTTAATCAGAGCTTCCTTAAGGAATATGTAGTTGTCCTGAATGGTCAAAGGAGAGTTGCCAACAATGTATGATGTTATTGAGAAATATCTGAAAAGTTTTCGTGAGATCGCCTATCTGACAACAGAAAATGGCTGGGTTGATAACGCAACTCTCAAATTTGAGGTATTGGAGCAAGATGAGAAGAGGGCGCTGGTTGAGCTGAATTTTGAGGAGATCGTTATGAGCGCATCAGGCTGTACCATCAATCGGGTAGAGTGTTGGGGCAAGGTGGAGTTGCAGCTTGATGGACAAGAGGTGGTTGGGGTGACGATATTGTAGAAAATGGTTGCAACTACCTATATTGTTAATCTATAATATAGGGCTTGAGCTGATGTCGGATTCACCCTCCTCCTCGAATACCGTCATCAACAAAGGCTCATGCTGATGCGCTCTCTTTCCCCCAATTTAGAGAGCCGTCACCGCCGCCCTGGGCCCTGTGCTCAGAGGCGGTTTTTTTATGGGCGACTGGTGTACAGAAAATTATCTGGTTGGCTTTCCATCCATGCTGATCATATTCTTCTCCTCCCAGTATTGACGGATTCCTTTTTCTCCCTTTTTCTCAATCCACTCATCCAGGGTCTCTCTCTTACCAAGAAACTCCATTCTTGGAACTCCAAACCCACATGAGCTATGGACAAGATCAACTTTAAGATCAATAAGTTGTCTTGCACCATTTCCTTGGGAGAAGTTGCTGTATAGATCATCCCACGAGGGTTCATCGGGGTGAATCGTCGATGCAGTTCCGTAGGCGCGAAGGATTAGTGGTTTTTCTTCAAAAGAGCAGAACATCAGAGTCATTCTGTGGTCCTCCAGCAGATGTGCTGCAGTCTCGTTTCCACTACCTGTAAGATTTAGCCAGAGTATGCGGTTGTTGTTGAGGACTCGGAGTGAGTCAAGCCCTTTTGGTGAGAGGTTGATGCGCCCCTCTTTGGGGGCAGTAGCAACAAAATAGATATGCTGCTGCTCAATAAATTCGATATGGCGCTCTTTCAGTGCGGAGAAGAGTTGTCCCATAGGTTAATCCTAGTTCAGATTGTTAAATACTTGTAGCGTTGGGGCTGATTGGTTCATGGTGTAGAAGTGGAGCCCTGGTGCGCCGGCACTTAACAGGTCCTGAGATAGTCTGGTAGTGACCTCCAGACCGAACGCACGCAGTGATTCCGTATCATCCCTATAGGCTATTAGACGCTCTTTGATCCAGCGAGGGATCTCTGCCCCACACATCTCGGAGAATCGTGCCAGATTGGTGTAGTTGGTGATTGGCATAATGCCGGGGACGATCGGTAGATCAAGCCCCATTGCAGCACAATCTTCACCAAAGCGGAGGTAGCCATCGATATTGTAGAAATATTGGGTAATTGCACTATCTGCACCAGCATCAACCTTGCGTTTGAAATTTTGCAGGTCGGTAAAGGCGTCTGGAGCCTGAGGGTGAAATTCCGGATAGGCAGCTACCTCAATATGAAAATGGTCGCCGCTCTCTTCACGGATAAATGAGACTAGTTCATTAGCGTAACGGAAGTCACCAGATGCCCCCATTCCAGACGGCATGTCACCCCGCAGAGCAACAATGCGGTGGATACCCTTCTCCTGATATCCTCTAAGAATTGCGGTGATGCTATCTTTGGTGGCACCAATACAGGAGAGGTGGGGAGCTGCATCAACCCCCTGTTGCTGGATCTCCATCACAGCATCATAGGTTCCCTCCTGGGTGCTACCACCTGCACCAAAAGTAACTGAGGCATAGGCAGGCTGTATCGTGCTGAATAGCTCTTTTTGAGCTGTCTGCAGTTTCTCTCTCCCCGCCTCTGTTTTTGGAGGAAAGAATTCCAGACTAAATTGTGGGGCTGATTGATTCATATATTTTGTCGTCTCGGTATCAGGAGGTTGGGTTATCCTTTTCCCCTCAGGCGCACCCGGTTTCGGTCAACAGGATAACTCAACCTCCTTGCAGTGCCTAGAGAATCTCTGAAAAAGCTAGTAGCGATAATGCTCTGGTTTATAAGGGCCATTTACCGGTACGCTGATATAGTCTGCCTGGGTCTTGCTTAGAGTGGTGAGATTGGCACCAATCTTCTCAAGGTGGTGGCGCGCAACCTCCTCATCCAGATGTTTCGGCAGGGTGTAGACCTCATTCTTGTACTCACCCTTCTGGTTGAAGAGTTCGATCTGTGCCAGAGTCTGGTTGGTAAAAGAGTTGGACATAACAAAGCTTGGGTGGCCTGTAGCACAACCAAGGTTAACCAGTCGTCCCTCAGCTAACAGAATGATCTTGTTGCCGCTTGGCAGGGTAATGTGATCAACCTGTGGTTTGATATTCTCCCACTCATACTTCTTCATGTTTACAACATCGATCTCATTGTCGAAGTGGCCAATGTTGCAGACGATGGTTTCATGCTTCATCTGTACCATATGGTCGTGAGTAATCACATTGAAGTTGCCGGTTGCGGTTACAAATATATCTCCCTGTGAGGCGGCATCATCCATGGTTACTACACGGTACCCCTCCATTGCCGCCTGTAGGGCACAGATAGGGTCAATTTCAGTAATCCAGACAGTTGCACCCAGGCCACGTAGCGATTGGGCACATCCCTTGCCAACATCCCCATAACCGAGAACAACGGCAATCTTTCCGGCAATCATTACATCTGTTGCACGCTTGATTCCGTCCACCAGTGATTCACGACAGCCGTAGAGATTGTCGAATTTTGATTTTGTGACGGAGTCGTTGACGTTAATGGCTGGGAATGGAAGCTCCCCATCCTCCTGCATCTGGTAGAGACGGTGAACGCCGGTTGTGGTCTCCTCGGTAACACCCTGAATGTTTTTCAGGATGTTGGAGTACCAGTTTGGGGATTCACTCAACTTGTTCTTGATCGCTGCATAGAGAACCTCCTCCTCCTCACTGGTTGGATTGTCCAGTACGGAGATATCACTCTCTGCCTTGGAGCCGAGAATAATAAGCAGAGTGGCATCACCACCATCATCCAGAATCATGTTCGGGGTGCTGCCATCAGACCACTCCATGATCTTGTGGCTATAGTCCCAGTAATCTTCCAGGCTCTCACCCTTGTAGGCAAAGACGGGAATTCCCTGGTCAGCAATAGCTGCCGCAGCGTGATCTTGTGTTGAATAGATATTACATGATGCCCAGCGCACCTCTGCACCAAGTGCGATCAGAGTCTCGATCAGTGCAGCAGTCTGGATGGTCATATGGAGAGAGCCGGCAATACGTGCCCCCTTTAGAGGTTTGTCCTCACCATATTTTTCACGCAGTGCCATCAGTCCAGGCATTTCACTCTCTGCGATACGAAGCTCTTTATGGCCCCAATCCTTGAGGCTCATGTCAGCGATGATGTAGTTGTCTGTGGTCTCGATATTGTTCATTCTCTTTCCTTTGTTTCAATAATCAATCAATCGAGAGCGCAGTTACTTGTATTTGCCTCAGTCCGGGCCTGGCGGGGGTGCCGTTGCAGCGCTCCCCGGGCTGAGGTTTTTGTGGTATTAAAAGTTCATCAGATTCCAGCAGCGTCGCGTAGCGCGTCAGCCTTGTCGGTATGCTCCCAGGTAAACTCATTTTCTGTTCTGCCGAAGTGTCCATAAGAGGCTGTCTTCTGATAGATTGGGCGTAGCAGATTAAGCATCTCGACAATTCCGCGAGGCTTCAGGTTGAAGAATTCCAGTACCAGCTCCTCTATTCTGGAGTCATCAATGACGCCGGTACCAAATGTCTCAACAGAGACCGAGGTGGGGTCAGCAACACCAATTGCGTAGGAGACCTGAATTTCGCAGCGTTCGGCCAGCCCCGCAGCAACAATATTCTTGGCAACATAACGTCCTGCATATGCCGCAGAGCGATCAACCTTGGATGGGTCCTTGCCAGAGAAGGCGCCACCACCATGGCGAGCCATGCCTCCATAGGTATCTACAATAATTTTTCTTCCGGTAAGACCGCAGTCACCAACAGGTCCACCTATAACAAAGTTGCCGGTTGGGTTGATATGGTATTTGGTATTGGCATCGAGCCACTCTGCAGGGAGGACAGGATTGATAATCTCCTCCAGTACAGCCTCTTGCAGATCCTTGTAAGCAATATCAGGATCATGCTGGGTAGAGAGCACTACTGCGTCAATACCAACCGGCTTGCC
>NZ_CEYDPX010000010.1:32216-50078 GCF_982804495.1 Candidatus Thiopontia autotrophica
TCCTCGGTATCAACCCATGCATTGGTGGTGATCTCACCGGCCAGAACAACCATGCCGGTCTTGACCATGGTCTCACAGGCAACGCGTGAGTGAATGTCTTCCTTCAATAGCGCGTCCAGCACGGCATCAGATATCTGATCAGCCATTTTGTCGGGGTGCCCCTCGGATACTGACTCCGAGGTGAAAAGCGCTGTATTGTTTATATCGTTACTCATGTCGGTCTATCTCTCCATAAAAAAACCCGCTCAACCAGTTGGCGTGCGGGCTTTTGAATTCTGACCTGCATCGCTTTAGCCGTATTTTTATAGCGCTCGCAAGCTGAGCTCAAATCAGCGCTGAGGAGGATTCTCCATGATTGGCAGTTTTTCTGTCAAGTTTTTTTGTCAGGTATTTTGTAGAATTGGCAAAAAAACATAATAAGGAGATTGTAGTTATGGTTAGTCTGGAGACGCCTGTTTGTGAGTTTGGTGTAGTGCTACCAGATTTTGAGCTGCCTGATGTCTATGGTTCGTTATGGACGCCAGAGAGTCTTAAGGGTGACAACGGTTTGTTGGTCATGTTTATATGTAACCATTGTCCCTATGTTAAGGCCATTCGTGAGCGTCTGGTAAGAGACACCAGAGAGCTGAAGTCTATGGGGGTACATAGTGTTGCGATCATGTCAAATGATCCAACCCAGTATGAGGAAGACTCTCCTGAGAACATGAAAAGAATTGCCGAGGAGTTTGATTTTTCGTTTCCGTATCTGCTTGATGAGAGTCAGGAGGTGGCCAAGGCGTTTGGTGCGGTTTGTACCCCGGATTTTTTCGGATATAACGCGAATTTAACTCTTCAGTATCGTGGCCGACTGGATGAGAGTCGAAAAGAGACTGCTCTGGAGGGGGTGCGTCGGGACCTTTTTGAGGCGATGAGAGAGGTTGCGGAGAGTGGATCTGGTCCAAAAGAGCAAATTCCAAGCATGGGTTGTTCCATCAAATGGAAAGATGAGTAAGAGCAATATTTATGTAACATATTGTTTTTGATCTGTATTTGTTTTTGGGGTTACTTTCTATAATGGGGTAATCCAAAATTCTGAATGCCCATATCATTCTCATTGGTTGATCCGATGCCTCTACTGAGTGAAAATGCACCGTTCATTCGTGCCGAATAGATCGGCATAAAGATTTTTGTAAACCCTGCTTCGGGTATAACTCAATGAGTTTGCCAGAGGTGTTGATTTCTTGCAGAGAAGGGAGAAGTTAGTTATGTCATCAAGAAGAGAACTGGCCAATGCAATTCGTGCATTGAGCATGGATGCAGTACAGAAGGCCAATTCCGGACATCCAGGTGCCCCAATGGGTATGGCTGATATCGCTGAGGTTTTGTGGAATGGACATATGAAGTTCAACCCAACCAATGCCAAGTGGGCGGATCGCGACCGTTTTGTTTTGTCCAATGGTCATGGCTCAATGTTGATCTACTCTCTGCTTCATCTGTCCGGGTTTGATCTAAGTATGCAGGACATCAAGAATTTCCGTCAGCTTCATGCCAAAACAGCAGGCCATCCTGAATATGGTTATGCGGACGGTATTGAGACTACAACTGGTCCCCTCGGACAAGGAATTACCAATGCGGTTGGCATGGCAATTGCGGAGCGTACGCTGGCAGCAGAATTCAACAAGCCAGACCGCAAGATTGTAGACCACAACACCTATGTATTTATGGGTGATGGCTGTTTGATGGAAGGGCTCTCCCACGAGGCCTGTGCAATGGCGGGGACGCTCGGTCTGGGCAAGCTGATCGCGGTTTGGGATGACAACGATATATCCATTGATGGCCATATCTCCGACTGGATGGAGAAGGATGTTGGCGGACGTTTTGAGTCATATGGCTGGCATGTAATTCGTGATGTAGATGGTCACGATGCAGAGGCAATCAGCGCCGCAATTGAGGCAGCAAAGGGTGAGACATCCAAGCCTTCCCTGATTTGTGCACGTACAACGATTGGGTTTGGTTCGCCAAATCTGTGTGGTACACATGACTGTCATGGTGCCCCACTGGGTGATGATGAAATTGCAGCAACCCGCAAGGAGTTGGGCTGGGAGCATGGCCCATTTGAGATT
The DNA here is from genome assembly GCF_982804495.1 of Candidatus Thiopontia autotrophica. NCBI lineage: Bacteria > Pseudomonadati > Pseudomonadota > Gammaproteobacteria > Candidatus Thiopontia > Candidatus Thiopontia autotrophica. The sequence continues at coordinate 34,319 of NZ_CEYDPX010000010.1, forward strand.
CCAGAAGAGGTTTACGCTGGTTGGGACCATAAGGAGCAGGGCAAGGCCGACGAGGCTGCCTGGCAGGTTCGTTTTGATGCCTATAAAGCAGAGTATCCTACCGAAGCAGCAGAGTTTGAGCGTCGAATGGCTGGTGATCTACCTGCCAACTTTGAGGTGGAGATGGATAAATTCATCAACCAGACTCAGGCGGATATGCCAAATATTGCCTCTCGCAAGGCGTCCCAGAATGCCATCGAGGCGATGGGACCAATCGTTCCTGAGTTGTTTGGCGGTTCTGCTGACCTGACCGGATCCAACCTGACTAACTGGTCTCGTACGGTGAAAGTCACTCCAGACAATGCGAAAGGCAACTATATCTCTTGGGGCGTACGTGAGTTTGGTATGGCGCACATGATGAACGGCATGGTTCTGCATGGTGGCTTCAAGGTTTACGGTGCCACCTTCTTCATGTTCATGGAGTTCATGCGCAACGCACTGCGTATGTCTGCATTGATGAAGATCGGTACCATCTATGTGTATACCCATGACTCTATCGGTCTGGGTGAGGACGGTCCTACCCATCAGCCTGTTGAGCAGTTGGCAACAATGCGTGCAATACCTAACTTCCAGACCTGGAGAGCATGTGATGCAATCGAGTCTGCAGTCTCCTGGAAGATGGCAATGCTCCGTGGTGATGCTCCGACTGCACTGGTCTTCTCGCGTCAGAACCTGACTCCAATGGAGCGCAGTGCTGAGCAGCTCAAAAATATTGAGAAGGGTGGTTACGTAATTAAGGACTGTGCTGGTGATGCAGATCTGATCATGATTGCAACCGGTTCTGAGGTTGGTCTGGCAGTTGATTCTGCTGCAGCAATGGGTGACGTTAATGTGCGTGTTGTATCCATGCCATCAACAGATGCATTTGATGTACAGGATCAGGCTTATAAGGATTCTGTCCTTACCCCTGGTGTGAAGCGTGTAGCTATCGAGGCTGGTGTGGACAATGGTTGGCACAAGTATGTTGGTCTTGAGGGGGCTGTGGTCTGTATGGACTCATTTGGTGAATCTGCACCAGCTGGTCAGCTGTTTGAACAGTTTGGATTTACGGTAGACAACGTGGTTGCTACTGCAAAGAAAGTTTTAGGTTAATTTTTAAGGAGTAAAAGAGATGACAATTAAAGTCGGAATTAATGGATTTGGCCGTATTGGCCGTATGGTTTTTCGTGCCGTTTATGATGAGGCTGAGTTCAATGACATCGAGATTGTTGGGGTAAATGATCTGCTTGATGCTGAATACCTTGCCTATATGCTGAAGTATGACTCAGTACATGGTCGTTTCAGTGGTGAAGTCTCCTCTGAAGAGGGTGCCCTGATTGTTGATGGACGCAAGATTCGCCTCACTGCTGAGCGTGATCCTGCTGATCTTAAGTGGGATGAGGTTGGCGCTGATCTGGTTGTTGACTCTACCGGTTTCTTCCTGACTGAAGAGGGTTGTCAGAAGCATATTGATGCTGGTGCCAAGAAGGTTGTGCAGTCTGCCCCATCCAAGGATGGCACTCCAATGTTTGTATATGGGGTAAACCATAATACATACGCAGGTCAGGCTATTGTCTCAGCCGCATCTTGTACTACCAACTGTCTGGCTCCTGTTGCCAAGGTTCTTAATGACAAGTGGGGCCTGAAGCGTGGTCTGATGACTACTGTTCACGCCGCAACTGCTACTCAGAAGACTGTTGATGGCCCATCCATGAAGGATTGGCGCGGTGGTCGTGGAATCTTGGAGAACATGATTCCCTCTTCTACTGGTGCTGCAAAGGCTGTAGGTGTTGTTCTTCCTGAGCTGAATGGCAAGCTGACCGGTATGGCTTTCCGTGTACCTACTTCTGACGTATCTGTTGTTGATCTGACTGTAGAGCTGGATAACGAGGCAAGCTACGATGATATCTGTGCTGCAATGAAGGAAGCATCTGAAGGCGAGATGAAGGGTACTCTTGGTTATACTGATGAGAAGGTTGTCTCTACAGACTTCCGTGGAATCAGCCAGTCATCAATCTTTGATTCCGAGGCTGGTATTGCACTGGACGGAACTTTTGTGAAGGTGGTCTCCTGGTACGACAATGAGTACGGATACACCTGCAACATGATGCGTTTTGTTCAGCACGTTGCAAATAACTAAGTTGAATATGTGATAGATCAGCCCCCAATATTGGGGGCTGATTTGTTTTGGGACCACTTAAACCAATAGAGTTTTTCGCAAAATGAAATTTTGCAAAAAACTTTTAAATATTCAGGAGTAATAGAATGTCTGTAATCAAGATGACCGAACTGGAGCTTGCGGGTAAACGTGTATTGATTCGTCAGGATCTCAATGTGCCGATCAAGGATGGCAAGGTGAGCAGTGATAAGCGCATTCGTGCATCCATGCCCACTATCGAGCACTGTATCAAGGCAGGTGCACAGGTGATGCTGATGTCTCATCTGGGACGTCCAACAGAGGGTGAGCCTGCTGCAGAGTTTTCTCTGAAGCCAGTTGCCGATTACCTGGCAGATGCTTTGGGCAGAGAGGTTGCACTGGTTACCGATTATCTGGACGGCGCACCATCCATGAATGATGGGGATGTGGTGCTGTTGGAGAATGTTCGCTTTAATGTGGGTGAGAAGAAAAATGATGAGGCGCTATCTGCAAAATATGCATCTCTCTGTGATCTTTATGTAATGGACGCATTTGGTACTGCACATCGTGCACAGGCCTCTACTCATGGTGTTGCCAGTGCCGCACCTGCTGCCTGTGCCGGACCTCTATTGGCTGGTGAGCTGGATGCACTGGGTAAGGCTCTGGATAATCCAGCGCGCCCAATGGCCGCCATTGTTGGTGGCTCCAAGGTCTCTACCAAGCTGACTGTTTTGGAGTCACTTTCTGGTGTGGTTGATCAGCTTATTCCTGGCGGGGGTATTGCCAATACATTTATTGCAGCTGCAGGGCATAATGTTGGTAAATCCTTGTTTGAAGAGAATCTGATTCCTGAAGCTCAGCGCCTGATGGATGCAGCAAAGGCCAAGGGCGGCGAGATTCCTGTGCCAACTGATGTAGTGGTTGGCAAGGAATTCTCCGAGTCTGCCGAGGCAATAGTCAAGAAGGTTGAGGATGTTGAAGATGATGATATGATTTTTGATATCGGCCCAGAAACTTCAGCCCGTTTTGCAGAGATGATGAAGGTTGCTGGTACAGTTGTCTGGAATGGCCCGGTTGGAGTTTTTGAGTTTGACCAGTTTGGTGAGGGCACCAAGTCACTTGGAATGGCTATTGCCAACTCTGATGCATTCTCCATTGCTGGTGGTGGTGATACCCTGGCAGCAGTGGACAAATATGGTATTTCCGACAAGGTCTCCTATATTTCCACTGGTGGCGGTGCATTCCTTGAGTTTCTTGAAGGTAAAAAGTTACCTGCAGTAGCTATTCTCGAAGAGCGCGCAAAAGGATAGAATGGGAGCTTCATTTATCCTTATGGTGGGAACAGTATGCTAAGACGTACAAAAATCATTGCAACTCTTGGTCCGGCAACGGATTCACCAGAATCGCTGGACAGGCTTATTGAGGCTGGCATTGATGTAGTACGGCTGAACTTCTCTCATGGTACAGAGGAGGATCACCTGAAGCGTGCCGAGGCTGTTCGTAATCGTGCACGTGCTCATGGTAGACAGGTTGGTGTAATTGCCGATCTGCAAGGGCCAAAGATTCGTATAGGACGCTTTGAGAATGGCAAGATTGAACTTGTTGAGGGAGATCGGTTCTGTGTTGATATGGATCTGGATATTGATTCTGGACATCAACAAGCTGTAGGATCAACCTACAAGAGCCTCCATAAAGATGTATCCAGAGGTGATTCCCTGTTGCTTGATGATGGACGAATTGTTCTCTGGGTCTCCGAGATTGATGAGAGAAAGATCTGCTGCAGGGTGACAACAGGCGGAAAACTCTCTGATAATAAAGGTATTAACCTGCAGGGTGGAGGGCTCTCTGCCTGCGCATTGACTGAGAAAGATAAAAACGACCTCAAGATTGCTGCAAAGATGCAGGCTGACTATATAGCTGTCTCTTTTGTTCGTAGTGCAGAGGATGTTCGTGAGGCCAGAAAACTGCTGGAAGAGGCAAACTGGGGCAACTGTGGAATTATCTCCAAGATAGAGAGGGCAGAGGCAATCTCTGTGGCTGATGATATTGTTGCGGAATCTGATGGAATTATGATTGCCCGCGGTGATCTGGGTGTGGAGATAGGTGATGCATCTCTCCCTCCTGTACAGAAACGGTTGATTAAATTGGCCCGCTCCATGGATCGTATTGCAATTACTGCTACTCAGATGATGGAGAGCATGATTGAGAATCCAATTCCCACTCGTGCCGAGGTCTTTGATGTAGCCAATGCAGTACTGGATGGCACTGATGCCGTGATGCTCTCTGGAGAGACTGCAGTTGGAAAATACCCTGAGAAGGTGGTTGAGGCGATGGCAGAGATCTGTCTGGAAGCTGAACAGCAGCGTGTCGCCAAGGTCTCCGGCCATAGAATGAATGAACATTTTACTCGTCGAGATGAGGCTATTGCGATGGCTGCAATGTATACAGCCAACCATCTTGGTGTAAAGGCGATTGCCTCACTGACCGAGTCCGGCGCCACAGCACTCTGGATGTCGAGGATCAGCTCTGGTATCCCTATCTTTGCAATGACACGCAATCTGCAGACTCGTCGCAAGGTTACCCTCTATAGAGGAGTTTATCCTGTGAGTTTCGATTTGACTAACAAGAGCAAGGATGAGGTGAATCAGGAGATGATTGATGAGCTGACCCGCAGAGGGGTTGTAAGAACAAAAGATACTGTAATTCTTACCAAGGGGGATTTGGTAGGTGAAGGTGGAGGGACAAATACGATGAAGATCTGTCGTGTTGGAGAAAGAGTTATTTCGTAACTATGCAGCGTTGATCTGTATAGTTACTGTTTTGTTAATTGTTATATTTGATTGTTTTAAGTTAATTTAAGGAGAAGATCGATGCTGATTTCAATGCGTCAATTGCTGGATCATGCGGCTGAAAATGGCTATGGAATGCCTGCATTCAACGTTAATAATATGGAGCAGGTGCATGCAATTATGCAGGCTGCAGATGAGACTAATAGTCCCGTAATCATGCAGGGTTCTGCTGGTGCGCGTTCTTATGCAGGTGAGCCATTCCTGCGTCATCTGATCTCTGCTGCGGTTGAGATGTATCCGCATATTCCTGTTGTTATGCATCAGGACCATGGCTCTGAACCAGCAATCTGCCTGCGTTCCATTCAGTCCGGTTTTACCTCGGTCATGATGGATGGCTCACTGATGGCAGACTGCAAGACCCCATCAACGTTCGAGTACAACGTTGATGTTACAAAGACAGTTGTAGATATGGCTCATGCTGGCGGTGTATCTGTTGAGGGTGAGTTGGGTTGTCTCGGATCACTGGAGACTGGTGAGATGGGTGAGGAAGATGGCCACGGTGCAGAGGGCAAGCTTGATCTGGATATGTTGCTGACTGATCCTGAAGAGGCTGCAACTTTTGTAAAAGAGACCGGGGTTGATGCTCTGGCAATCGCTATCGGTACCTCTCATGGTGCCTACAAGTTTACCCAGGAGCCAACCGGTGAGGTGTTGCGAATTGATCGAATCAAGGAGATCAATGCACGAATTCCAGATACTCATCTGGTTATGCACGGTTCATCTTCAGTACCTCAGGAGTGGTTGAAGATTATCAATGACTTCGGTGGAGATATGGGCCAGACCTATGGTGTTCCGGTTTCTGAGATTGTGGAGGGAATCAAGAATGGTGTGCGCAAGGTAAATATTGATACTGATCTGCGTATGGCATCTACCGGTTCTGTGCGCCGCCATCTTCAGGAGAATGCATCCAACTTTGATCCACGCAAGTTCCTCAAAGAGGCAACCAATGGAATGAAAGAGATCTGCAAGAATCGTTACCAGGAGTTTGGTTGTGAGGGTATGGCAGACAAGATCAAGCCAACTTCGCTTGAGGTTATGTTTGGTCGTTATGGATCTGGCGAGCTTGATCCAAAGATCAACTGATCAGTTTTCTGCTGTTATTAAAAAAGCCCGCAACTGCGGGCTTTTTTATTGTGGGAATGACGAAGATTGGGTTTTTTCAGCCTCCTTAACGGTTTCTCAGCTGAGTTGTTGTTTGATAGATAGTGCGCAGATATTTATCATTAAAAGGGCCATGGGTAATTCCAAGAAGGTCATAACTGCTCGTGTCACTGGCTTGTCGTACAGCAAGTTGGCTCTTTAGCAGTATCGCAACCTGAATAGTATCCACCTTGTCCCAATCAGAGATATCGTTGGCATCCAGATAGCGATCAATTGAGCCATCTTCATCAAGGTCGATACCAAAACGAAACTGTAACCCATCAATATAACTGGTTAGTGTCTGTGGGGATGGTGATGAGGAGCCATTCCCATTGCACATAAAATTACTGTTATCCAGATAGTATAAAACAGTAGTAGAGGATGATCCGGCACAATCTTTTGCCCCTTGGTAGCTAATGGTTAGAGAGTCACTGCTCTTTTCACCACTGTCATCAGTGGCTGATAGAGCCGTTCCAGAGAAACTGTCGGCAGGGTACCCAATTTTTTTGATCTCTGCAGATAGGAACTGGACAAGATGACGGCCTCTCTCATGTAGATCAAGCCACTGCTGTTCATATTGAAAGCTCTCTCTGCTATCAACAAATAGCTGGGTTGTTGTGAGTAGTATAGTAATTCCCAGGGTAATTGAGACCAGTAGTTCAACAAGAGTAAAACCACTACTATCAGTAGAAGTTGACATTATCGAGGATAAAAAGTGAGCGAGTAGGATGGAGTAGCCTCACCATCTGCCCATGTAATAGTTACTTGATACATGTTGCCTGCAGGATTGCTAATATCGCCAGTCCCAGATGGGAGCATGCTGGCGTTTTGCCGGTTCCATTCTCGGAAATCAAATCTGGCCATATTTTCAGGGTCACAGTGCGCTGTTGTGCAATCTGTTCCTGACGGCTCTCCTGAGAGACCAAGATAGGTGCCCGCATCAACCGCAGACGGGTTGGCTCTGATTCTCTCCACCATACCCATCCCCTGCATGGTGGCCAGATCGTGCATGGTTGCTCCATGTGATGACTTTAGTGATATGGCGTAAAGAGCAGCAAGTCCAAGTAGTGCTGTCGTAAGCAGGAAAAGAGAGATCAGTGTCTCAATCAGGGTGTATCCACCTGGCCAACCAGCAGGGAAGATGTTTTGTTTATGGGTGCTATTCATTGTCAGTAAAATAATAGCTGTTGCGACCAGAGATCTTCAAGTCACGATTAAGGATCTGCATCCATGGGTACGGGCGTTGCCTCTAGTGGTATAGTCCTCAGTCATGAATGAATCATTTCGTGGCTTTCTGCATACGCTATTTGGAAGTTTGCGTGATCTGGCACCGATCATACTGGTGATCGGATTTTTTCAGATGGCCATTCTGCAGCAACCGATAGAGAATATATCAGCTATTGTAGCAGGACTTTTTCTGGTGGTGCTGGGGTTAACCTTCTTTATCTATGGTCTTGAGATGGGGCTGTTTCCTGTGGGAGAAGGTATGGCGGAGGCATTGGCCAGAAAAGGCAGTCTTCCATGGTTGATGGCATTCTCTTTTCTGCTTGGGTTCGGGACGACGATTGCTGAGCCAGCACTGATTCTTGTGGCAGAGAAAGCGTCAGAGGTGGCTGCAGTAGGGGGGATGATTGGTAATAGTTCCCAAGAGAAGATGGAGTATGCGCTGGGGTTGCGTTATACGGTTGCTTTTTCAGTAGGGCTGGCAATTCTGTTGGGGGTGATCAGGATTCTTAAAGGGTGGCCAATACAGTATCTTATTATTGGAGGATACGTTGGGGTTGTGATCATGACGCTATTTGCCCCAGATGAGATTATTGGTCTTGCCTATGATGCAGGCGGTGTGACTACTTCAACGGTAACAGTGCCACTGGTGACGGCATTGGGTGTGGGGTTGGCCAGTAGTATCCGTGGAAGAAATCCACTGACTGACGGGTTTGGACTGATCGCCTTTGCCTCTCTTACCCCCATGATCTTTGTTATGGGATACGGGATGGTGATTTAGAGTGGATTTTCTGGCATCTTTTTCCGACTCACTACTCTCAACAGCATGGGACATGTTTCCTATTGTCGTCATCATATTTGGTTTTCAGTTTTTGGTTATTCGCAGACCAATATCCAACTTGCGCCAGGTGTTGGTTGGTTTCTTTTATGTTTTGCTGGGCCTCTCACTGTTTTTGATGGGGCTGGATCAGGCGATTTTTCCACTAGGTGAACAGATGGCAATACAGCTCTCTGACCCACTATTTATCAGTGGAGAGTCAGGTGATGCCGTAGCTGAGCTTTTGTGGAGTGACTACGGTTGGGTCTATCTTTTTGCTGCAACCATTGGTTTTTCAACAACAATTGCAGAGCCATCCTTGTTGGCTGTAGCCCTGAAGGCAGAGGACGTGTCCGGTGGCACGGTTGAGGCGAACGGTTTAAGAGTTGCGGTTGCCATTGGTGTTGCAGTTGGGATTTCCCTGGGAGCGTGGCGAATTGTGGTTGGTATACCGCTCTACTATTTTATTATTTCTGGTTATGTCATTGTGATGATACAGACATATTTTGCTCCCAAATTTATTACCGCACTGGCTTATGATTCTGGGGGGGTTACAACATCAACGGTAACAGTGCCGCTGGTGGCTGCGTTGGGGTTGGGGCTCGCAAGTTCCGTGCCGGGGAGAAGTGAGTTGATGGATGGGTTCGGTCTGATTGCGTTTGCCAGTCTGTTTCCGATTATTGCTGTTTTGGGATATGTGCAACTCTCTGAATGGAGTGCACGTAAGTATAAAAATAGGGAGTGAGTGGTTATGTATTTTAAAACGCTGATTATGACAGGAGAAGAGTAATGCATTTCAAATTATTGATCGCATTGGTTGGAGAGAATAAAACTGAAACGGTGCTCAATGCCGCCAGAAATGCCGGGGCAACAGGCGCCACAGTAATCAACCATACACGGGGAGAGGGGCTGAAAGTAACCAAGACATTCTTCGGACTCTCGTTGGAGACAAATCGAGACATGATAATGTTCATTGTTGAGGAGCACCTTAGTAGAAAGATTCTGGAGACCATTGGAGATGTAGGTGGTTTCAGTAAACCGGGAACAGGCGTGGTTTTCCAGATTGATATTGAGGATGTGGTTGGGATCTCGAAACAGATCGAGAGTTTGACTGATGTTGTAGAGGAGCAAATATGATGGAAAGAGAAAAAGTTGTCCGCGTAAAGGATGTAATGAAGAAGAATTTCGATATGGTTGATGGCCTTGCCACAATCTCTGAGGCATTGACTGAGATGAATCATGTTGAGAACAAATCACTGATTGTGGACAAGCGCCATGATGATGATGAGTTCGGGATCTTGTTGATCTCCGATATCGCCAGACTGGTACTGGCCAAAGGGCGTGCTCCGGAACGTGTCAATGTCTACGAGATCATGTCCAAGCCAGTCATCACCGTCGATTCGGATATGAATATTCGGTACTGCGCAAGGCTGTTTGAACGCTTCAAGCTCTCCCGAGCTCCGGTAGTGGATGACAGGAAGGTTGTCGGTATAGTCAGCTTTACCGACCTGGTTCTGAAGGGGATGTGTGAGATCTCTGAATCTTGTAACCAGGACTGATTTGAATACCTCGATTTTCTCTATTGATGGTGGTGGCTGGATCATTGAGGCAGATAAAGTTTCATCACCTAATTGTGATGAGCGACCTGATGGCGATGAGATTGATCTGCTGGTTGTTCATGGAATAAGTTTGCCAGCTGGTAAGTTTGGAACCCCGTACATAGATCAGCTGTTTACCAACCAGCTGGATACCACAGAAGTTCAGGAGCTTGAGGCATTAAAAGATCTGAGGGTGTCGGCACATCTACTCATTCATCGTGATGGGCGACTGGTACAATATGTTCCACTGTCAAAACGTGCCTGGCATGCTGGAGTATCCTCCTTCAGAGGAAGAGAGCGTTGCAATGACTTCTCAATAGGGGTTGAGTTGGAAGGGAGTGATTATATCGCCTATACAGACATCCAATATAATCGTCTGGCATCTTTGATTGCGGCAATAAAAAGAGAGTATCCTCAGATTGTTAAAGATAGAATTGTTGGTCACTCGGATATCGCACCAGGCAGAAAAAGTGATCCTGGACCGGCTTTTGAGTGGGAGAGGTTGTTTGAGAAAATGGAGACAAAACTGTGACACTGTTGGCTATATTGATCACCCTGGGAATTGAGCGTTTCTACCGTGTTCTGGATGAGTACAGAAACCTGGGATGGTTTTCTGTCTGGGGGCGCTGGGTGGTTCGTCATCAATCGGTTCAGGGAGAGTGGGTTGGTATAGCCACAACCCTGCTGATACTTTTTGTGCCTCTGCTTATAGTGGAGCAGCTAAACTGGTGGATGGCTGATGGAGGATGGCTTCCTGAGATGCTTTTTAGCGTGGTTGTTCTTGTTCTATCCATAGGCCCCAGAGATCTCCGCGGGCAGGTTGAGAGCATATTGGAGAGTTGGTCAAAAGATGATATCGAGGGTGGACTTCTCCATGCGGAGGGGATGCTTGAAGGTGAGCTACCAGAAGATAAACAGGGTGTGGTTAGAGCGTTGACTGAGTCTGTCTTGATAGAGGCAAACTCTCGACTCTTCTCGGTAATATTCTGGTTTGCTCTTTTTGGCCCGGCGGCAGGGTTACTGGTCAGGCTTGGATTGATGTTGGAAGATATTCAGAGTAGTGATGATGGCGAACCAACCATGATTCAGCAGCTAAATCAGTTACTGGCGTGGCCACCAGCACACATAGTTGCGATAAGTTATGCAATGGTCGGGGATTTCTCCTCATCGTTCCACAATATCAGAGAGCATGCGGGTGACTGGAGCAGCAACAGTGATATTTTACGAAACTCAGGACTGGGTGCTATACGTCTAGAGCCTGTAAAGAGTAGTGAGCCTGCTGATCTGCAAGAGGTATGGGATGCGTTGGAGATGGTCAGAAGATCAGAGATTGTATGGGTAACCTTCCTGGCGCTGTTAATCCTGTTTGGATATGGTGGTTAGTGGTTTCACAAGCTCTGCCTGATAACATGGAGTTCACCACTGTCGATCTTATTCGTCATGGAGAGCCAGAGGGCGGAAGCCGCTATCGAGGGCATATTGATGATCCACTCAGCAAGAGAGGGTGGGAGCAGATGCGCAGTGTGGTAGAGGAGTTCGCGCCATGGAACAGGGTATTAACATCACCATTGAGTCGTTGTCGTGAGTTTGCGGTCGAGCTTGCGGAGAGAGAGCAGATTCCAATGGAAGAGATTCGGGATTTTATGGAGATTGGGTTTGGTGCCTGGGAGGGAAAAAGTGCCAAGGAGTTAATGGATGATGATCCTGAGTCCCTTCGCCGTTTCTGGAGTGATCCAATAAATAATACGCCACCAGATGCAGAGACCATTGGTGATTTCTCTCAGCGGATTACTGTACGGTGGGAACAGATAATTAATGATTTTCGAGGAGAGCATATGTTGGTGGTGGGGCATGCAGGGGTGATCAGGATGATTATTAGCCATGTTCTGGGAATGCCAATGGAGAGAATGTTCCGTATAGATGTGCCAAACGCAGGAATCAGCAGAATTCAGATAGACCATTTTGGTGAAGAGTCTCTGCCAAGACTTATTTTTCATGCAGGCATACTTGAACAACATGGAGCCTCTGAAAAAGCTTGATGGGATGGGGGTTTTGGGGGAATGGCTCCATAGGTAACTTAAAAGGATAGCAGTATGGGTTGGGCAGGAAAAATATTGGGTGGTGCATTTGGCTTTATGTTGGGCGGGCCGCTCGGCGCATTGATTGGCGCCTCATTTGGACATAATTTTGACAAAGGGATGCGTAGCGCCTCATCGTCTGGTGGATGGGGTATTGGCAATCAACAGAGGGTGCAGACTGCGTTCTTTACCGCAACATTCTCTGTTATGGGGCATGTGGCCAAAGCTGATGGAAAGGTAACGGCAGATGAAATTCAGATGGCACGTGCCGTTATGGATCACCTTCAGCTTGATGCCAATCTTCGCAAGGCAGCAGAGAAGCTGTTTAACGAGGGCAAGAGAGCAGGCTTCCCGCTGGACGACCTTCTTCATCAGTTCCGTCAAGAGACAAGCAGGCGTACAACATTAATCCAGATGTTTATGGAGATTCAGCTCCAGGCAGCCTATGCGGATGGGGTATTGCATCCTGCAGAGAAGAAGATTCTTCTCCACATAAGCTCCATTCTGGGTATTCCCCGCGCCCTCTATGATCAACTGGAATCCATGGTTAAATCTGGTGGTAGCACTCAACGTGGGTCATCAAACAGACCAACGCTAAGCGCTGCTTACAAGGCGCTTGGTCTGAAACAGGATGCAACCGATGCGGAGGTGAAGCGTGCCTATCGTCGCTTGATGAGTCAGCATCACCCTGACAAGCTGGTAGCGAAAGGATTGCCTGAAGAGATGATGAAAATGGCTACAGAGAAGACCCATCAGATCAGGATGGCCTATGAGGCAATTCAGGAATCCAGAAAAAAATAGTTTCCCCTGGGGAAATGAAAAATATCCCCCCATCCTGTAGAGTTCCCATTTTGATTAACTCATTTTTGAAGGAATAAACATGAAAGATAATCTGATTGCCCCATCCATCCTGTCGGCTGATTTTGCAAAACTGGGAGATGAAGTAGATAAGGTGTTGGCAGCAGGTGCTGATGTTGTCCACTTTGATGTAATGGACAACCATTATGTTCCAAACCTTACAATTGGTCCTCTAGTGTGTGATGCACTACGTAGTCATGGGGTGACTGCCGAGATTGATGTACATATGATGGTAAAGCCGGTGGACAGAATTATTCCAGATTTTGCCAAGGCTGGGGCATCCTATATTACATTTCATCCAGAGGCCTCAGAGCATATCGATCGCTCGTTGGCATTGATCAAGGAGCAAGGTTGCAAATCCGGTTTGGTCTTTAATCCTGCGACCCCGTTGAGTCATCTTGATTATGTAATGGACAAGATTGATATGGTGTTGCTGATGTCAGTGAACCCTGGTTTTGGGGGGCAGAGCTTTATTCCGGCTACCATGGACAAGTTACGTGCAGCCCGCAAGATGATTGATGAGAGCGGGTATGACATCCGTCTGGAGATTGATGGCGGCGTCAAGGTTAACAATATTCGTGAAATCAGAGAGGCTGGAGCAGATACCTTTGTGGCAGGTTCAGCGATATTTGGTGCAGGGCAGGATTCTGATCCAAATCGTTACGATAGCGTCATTGGAGAAATGCGCGCTGAGCTGGCTAAAGCGTCTGTATAGAGAGCCAAGTAGTTGAAGCTTCCCGGTATGGTGTTGATCGATGTTGATGGAACACTGGTAGACAGTGTTCCTGATCTGGCGTGGTGTGTGGACGAGATGATGTCCAAAATCGGTATGCCAACACGCGGCGAGAGCAGAGTGCGTGAGTGGGTTGGGAATGGTGTGGAGCGACTGGTTGGTCGCGCATTGACCAATTCTCTGGATGGTAAACCTGAGGGAGAGTTGTTTGAACAGGCGCTTCCTATATTTTCAGAGCTTTATGCAGAAAATACCAGCAAGCGTAGCCAGCTCTATCCAGGTGTTGAAGAGGGGCTGGAGTGGCTCAAAAGTCAGCCGGTTCGCCTTGGTTGTGTAACCAACAAGGCGGCACGCTATACAAACCCGCTACTGAATGATCTTGGTATTGCAGATGCATTTGAGATAGTGGTGAGTGGCGATACCCTGAGTGTAAAAAAGCCCGATCCAGGGCCACTGCTCCATGTGTCCAATTTCTTCGGTCTTGCACCAAATGAAGCACTTATGGTTGGAGACTCAGTAAGTGATGTAAAGGCAGCCAGAGCGGCCGGATTTGAGATCGTCTGTATGTCATACGGCTATAACCATGGGGAGGATATTCGCACCTCCAACCCGGATGCAGTAATTGATTCGATGGCTGAATTGCCGTCACTTTTTCAATGAACCAATCAACATTCCAGGATCTTGCAGACAGCTCTATACAGCAGGGATATAACCGGATTCCTTTAACCCGAGAGGTCATGGCAGACCTGGATACACCGCTGTCGGCATATCGCAAGGTTGCAGAGGGGCCATGGAGCTACCTGTTTGAGTCAGTGCAGGGTGGAGAGAAATGGGGGCGTTACTCCATTATAGGGCTACCGGCAAAGACAGTTATCCGGGTTAATGGCCATGCAATTACTATCGAAACAGATGGTGAGGATATTAAATCACTGGAGAGCAGCGATCCGCTGAGCTGGATAGAGGAGTATAGATCACGTTTCAAAGTTGCCGAGTGTGATGGGCTGCCAAGGTTTACCGGCGGGTTAGTTGGTTGCTTTGGTTACGATACCGTACGCCTGATTGAAGAGCGCCTGTCAGATATTCCAGAGGCGGACCCTCTTGATAATCCCGACATTATCCTAATGGTCTCTGAAGAGGTGTTGGTGTTCGACAACCTTAGTGGCAAGCTCCACATTGTTATCCATGTTGATCCAAAACAGCAGAATGCGTGGCAGCAGGGGCAACAGAGACTTGATGAAATAGCTACCAAACTGAATACACCAATTCCAGTTATGGGAGAGGGGCTACGGCGCAGGGTAAAGGAGGATGATTTTGTCTCTGGGTTCAGTCAGGACAAATTTGAGCATGCAGTAGAGAAGATAAAGGAGTACATTGTTGAGGGTGATGTGATGCAGGTAGTAATCTCGCAGCGTCTCTCTATCCCGTTTCATGCCCCACCACTTAATCTATATCGTGCGCTGCGTACACTTAACCCGTCCCCTTATATGTACTACCTGGATCTGGGTGATTTTCATGTTGTTGGTTCATCCCCAGAAATTCTGACCAGAGTAGAAGATGGCATTGTTACAGTGCGCCCGATTGCCGGTACAAGGCGTCGAGGTCACAATGAAGAGGAGGATCTGGTTCTCGAGAAAGAGTTATTGGCAGACCCAAAAGAGCTGGCAGAGCATCTTATGCTGATTGATCTTGGACGCAACGATGTTGGTCGTGTGGCTGAAACTGGAACAGTTGAGCTGACAGAGAATATGAAGATTGAGCGCTACTCCCATGTGATGCATATCGTCTCAAATGTCACCGGAAAGCTGAAAAAGGGGATGAGTGCAATGGATGCACTACGTGCAACTTTTCCTGCAGGAACAGTCAGTGGGGCACCAAAAATTCGTGCCATGGAGATTATTGATGAGCTGGAACCAGTCAAGCGCGGAATTTATGCTGGAGCAGTCGGCTATATTGGCTGGAATGGAAACATGGATACTGCGATAGCAATTCGTACAGCAGTTATAAAAAATGGGGAACTTCACGTCCAGGCAGGCGCTGGAGTGGTGCATGACTCTATTCCAAAACTGGAGTGGAAAGAGACCATGAACAAGGGCCGTGCAATATTCCGCGCCGTAGAGATGGCAGAGGCTGGTTTGGACAACAGAGAGAGCACCTGCTGATGGAAGTAAATGCAGTTGGTCTTAACTGAAAGTTAAGGTGCTGTGTTAAGGAACCTCTGAAAAAGCGTAATGGGATGGGGGTTTGGGGGAAGGGCTCAACAGGTGTTGTTGTAACATACTGAACTATAATCCTTCCCCCATAGGATAAC
>NZ_CEYDPX010000011.1:0-48615 GCF_982804495.1 Candidatus Thiopontia autotrophica
TTGCATAAGTTGATGCATACCCTTTTTAGGGGTGTCGATAGCCAGGGACGGCTATCGTCGAGCGAACAGGGATGTTGTATAGCGCACCCTGAAAAGGGTATGCATCAACTTATGCAACGCTTGATATAATCAATCGATGTCATTGCATTGCGTGATTTTTTCAAGCTTTTTCAGAGGTTCCTAAATTGAAAAATATAGTTGTTCCACAGCTTAGGGTTGGTGTGTTCGGATGGAATAGTGGGTTCCAGGAGAGCAATCTATATCCGGATGATCTGCCTGATGAGTGGAGATTGACCTATATATCCAATATGGTTGATGTGGTGGTTGTTCCATTTGATGAGCTAATGGATGCTGACCAAGATACAGTCGAGGGGTGGGAGGATGATACCCACGAAAATATTGGTTTCTACATCTCCCTCCACCACTCGCAGTTATTGTCCGATCCGGGTTTTCTGGAGAATCAGGTGCTCAAAAAAATTGCTCTCTTACATGACAGGCTGGTTGGGATTTTGCTGTATGAGGACTGTGAGATCCCGCATGATTTATTCTCAAATATCCCACTTTTCCAGATGGCAGATATCGCTACAAATGATTCGTTGATGGAGTCAGTTATCTCTCTACGGGGAGGGGATGGGGTTGCTCTGCTCCATGCGTCACAAGAGCTGATTCCCATGGAGATGAGAACTCTCGTTGAGTTGTTGAAAAAAGAGAACCTCGATACATTGATTTTTATTCCGGGCCCTGGACTGAGTGGTAATATCGAAAATGCGGAGACTATCTCCTCATTATTGGGGTAATATTGACTACAATTAGCCTCTACGTTACAGGTTGGGCATAATTCTTTACCAGATTCAGATTACCTTTTCCATTTAGTGAGCAACTGGTGCCAAAATCATACAGACAGACAAGAAAACCCCAGAAAAGAAGGCGTCCAGATGTGCTGGTGCGTATTCGAGATCTGGAGTTTGCTCACGAAAGTCGCAATGGTGATAATCTGCCGCTGTTTCAGGGGATCAACCTTGATATCCACAGAGGTAAAATTGTTGCCATTATGGGGCCAAGCGGAACTGGCAAGACCACGCTGTTACGTCTTATTGGAGGGCAGCTATCGCCTTTAGCCGGAACAGTTCATGTTGATGGTAAAAATATCTCTGAGCTTGACCACAACTTGCTCTACTCTCTGCGTAAGCGTATGGGAATGCTGTTTCAAAGCAGTGCGCTGTTGACCGATATGACAGTTTTTGAAAATGTCGCTTTCCCGTTACGAGAACATGCCGATCTTCCTGAATCAATGATTCATGATCTGGTGCTGATGAAGCTCCAGGCTGTTGGTCTGCGTGGCGCAAAGGAGCTTATGCCCTCTGAGCTTTCGGGAGGAATGGCTCGTAGAGTGGCTTTGGCACGTGCCATTGCCCTGGATCCAATAATGGTTATGTATGATGAGCCATTTACTGGGCAGGATCCAATCTCCATGGGGGTGTTGATGAAGCTTATTCGTGAGCTTAACAGGACCTTGAGGCTAACCAGTATAATTGTCTCCCATGATGTGGAGGAGACCATGGCAATAGCCGATTATGTCTACTTGCTGGCTGAAGGCAGGATAGTTGGCAAGGGCTCTCCCAAACAGCTTAAGCAGAATAGTTCTGCATGGATAGAACAGTTTATGCAGGGTGAGCCGGATGGTCCGCTTCCTTTTCACTACCCGACAGAGTCCATTGAGGATGAGATGATGGGGTCTATATAATGATAATGCAGTTACTCTCTATTTTCAGAAGAGTGGGGCGTGGGCAACTTTTTTTGATCAGGGTGCTGGCTGGTATGGGGAGCCTGATTGCCCGTTTTGGGTTGGTAACTCGTCAGCTCTACTGGATTGGTGTCCACTCTCTGCTGATTATTGTGGTAGCAGGGATTTTTGTAGGGATGGTGTTGGGGTTGCAAGGCTACAATACACTGGTTGATTTTGGGGCAGAGGAGTCGCTTGGGGTGCTGGTGGCTCTCTCGTTGGTTCGTGAATTGGGTCCCGTGGTTGCAGCACTGCTGTATGCTGGACGAGCAGGTTCCGCATTAACAGCAGAGATTGGACTGATGAAGGCGACAGAGCAGCTCTCTGGCATGGAGATGATGGCGGTGGATCCAGTACGTAGAATTATTGCCCCACGCTTTCTGGCCGGTTTTATCTCGATGCCACTGCTTGCGGCAATATTTACCGTATTGGGTGTGTTTGGGGGGTATTTTGTGGCGGTCCCACTGCTAGGGGTAGATGATGGTGCCTTCTGGTCACAGATGCAGGCGCGGGTAGATTTTTATGATGATATCCTGAATGGGATTATCAAGAGCGTGGTGTTTGGTTTTGTGATTATATGGATTTCCCTGTTTGAGGGATATGATGCAACACCAACATCAGAAGGGGTCTCAAGAGCAACAACTCGTACAGTAGTGAATGCATCTTTAGCAGTATTGGGACTTGATTTTGTTTTAACAGCTTTGATGTTTAGTGCGTAGAGACGGGACATAGAATGGGACAGGAAAGAACAGTAGAAATCTGGGTGGGACTCTTTGCAGGGTTGGGAATAGTTGCCCTGCTTGTGTTGGCCTTCTATGTTGGAAATTTGAGTAGCTACAATAGTGACTCTGGATATCGACTGGAAGCCCGTTTCGATGAGATTGGTGGCCTCAAGGTGCGTGCACCAGTGACCATGGCAGGTGTTCAGGTTGGCAGGGTTACCGATGTTTATCTCGATAATCTGGAGTACCGGGCAATTGTAGAGATGAGGATTGATCCGGAAAAGCTCTCTCTACAGAGAGTGACTGAGTCTGGAGAACAGATACTGGATAAAGATGGAGTGCCAATACTGGTCTTGTGCGGAGATGAGCCACCTGAAGATAGCGAGGCAGTACTGTTTCCTGAGTGTGCTACGGTGTTGTATGAGGATGCGGCAGCATCAATTCTGACAGCAGGCATGTTGGGTGAGCAGTATGTTGGTATAGAGCCTGGTGGTGGGGGCGCAACATTCCTTCTTCCCGGCGATGAGATCAGGATGACGCAATCATCAATTGCTCTGGAACAGGTGATAGGACAATTCCTCTTTAATCAGGTGGACAAGGAGTGATGTGGTTCATGACAATCAGATATGGCAAATTAGCCTGGTTTCTGATGGCGTGGTTGCTGTTCAGTACGTCTGTGTCAGCAGAAGAGGGGCCAGATGTGATGATCAGAAATCTGACCGAACAGGTGATGGATCAGCTTCTGCTGGAGGAGGATCTAATGAAAACAGACCCTGCCCATACGCAGCAGGTTGCCAGAATGTTGGTTAATGAGTTTGTTATTCCACATATGGATATGAAACTCATGTCACGCTGGATTATTGGAAAAAGCTGGCGCAAGGCAACAGCAGAGCAGCGCCAACAGTTTATGGATGAGTTTGCCGGTATGTTGATCCGCACCTATGCGGGCGCACTGGTTGAGTTTCGAGGCAAAAGTGTCACCTTTAAACCATTTCATCGCAATCCAAAACGCAAGGATGCAGTGGTACGTGCAGAATTCTCTGGAGGTAATGGAGGGCCACCGATTCCTGTTCTGTTCCAGGTTCGTCAGGACAAGCAGAAAGAGTGGAAGGTGTTCGATATTATTATTGATGGAGTCAGTCTGGTGAAGAACTATCGCTCCAGTTTTGCGGCAGAGATTCGCAAGGTTGGACTGGATGGTTTGATCAAACGTCTCTCAACTCACAACAATAATGATGGCAATAAAATAGCTGAGGAGCAGGGGTGAGTAGCCTGTCATTTGTTGTCGAATCAGAACACCATATTCTTCTTAAAGGGGAGATGACGTTCTCCACTGCCAGAGAGGCTCTACGTGACTCCACCAACTATTTTGGAAATCATGGCGATCTTGTGGTCGACCTTGGAGGAGTTAGGCGTGTAGATAGTGCAGGGCTTGCACTGTTGATCGAGTGGCTTCGTCAGATGAAGAGAGATCAACGGGTGGTCCGGTTTTTGAACGTTCCTTACAAGCTTGAGGGGCTGGCCCAGGTGAGTGGTGTGGATGGGATCCTGAATGAGTTCTCTGGCACTTGATATAGTTCAGGTTCAGAAGCAGTTTGGTGCTACTAATGCCCTGCGAGGAGTTGGTTTTAGTGTGGAGCAGGGAGAGTTTTTTGGCCTGCTGGGCCCTAATGGCGCAGGAAAATCAACCCTTATAAATATCATGGGGGGGCTGGTTAGGCCTACTGCAGGTCAGGTCAAGGTGATGGGGTATGATGTGGTGACCCAATATCGCCACTCCAGAAGTCAGATAGGTGTTGTGCCTCAAGAGCTGGTCTACGATCCATTCTTCACGGTGTGGGAAATGTTGAAGATTCAGTCTGGATATTTTGGACTGGGAAGAGAGAATAGGCAGTGGCTGGAGGAGTTGCTGGATACCCTCAAGCTGTCTGATAAAAGAGATGAGAACCTGCATAACCTCTCGGGAGGGATGAAGCGTCGTGTGTTGATTGCCCAGGCACTGGTTCATCGCCCGCCTGTAGTGGTGCTGGATGAGCCGACAGCCGGGGTAGATGTGGAGCTGCGCCGGGCACTGTGGGATTTTGCGCATCGTCTCCATAAAGAGGGCCATACAATTCTGCTTACGACTCACTATCTGGAGGAGGCAGAGTCGATGTGTGATCGTATTGCCATTCTGAACAGGGGAGCTCTCGTTGCGCTAAGTGACAAGCAGGAACTGATCTCACAAAGTTCGTGGCAAGTGGCGGTGGTGGGAAAAATGCCAGATCCGAATTATGGGCTTCCGACAAATATTGAGTCTGCTGTCATCTCCAGGAGCAGGAGCCGAACAGAGATCCGTCTCTCCCGTGTAGAGCAGGATAAGCAGCAACTGTTGCAGCAGTTGACAGAGCTGGGAGTCGATAGTCATCAGTTACAGATTCGTGAGCCAACTCTGGAAGAGGTGTTTCTGGATCTGACCGGGGATTAGTGATGATCAATAGAGTTAAACCACAAAATTTATATGGCTGTTGGACCCTGTTCCGCAAGGAGGTGTGGCGGTTCCTCAAGGTTTTTGTACAGACAGTATTGGCCCCAACAGTATCAACTCTGCTCTATCTGCTGGTTTTCGGAGTGGTCTTTGAGGAGGCAGTAGTGGTCTATGAAGGGCATAGCTACAGCAGTTTTTTGATCCCTGGGTTGGTCATGATGGCCTTGGCTCAAAATGCATTTGCCAATGGATCGTCCAGTATTCTGCAGTCCAAGATGAATGGAAATATCATATTTGTGCTGCTGGCCCCTCTCTCATCTTTTGAGTTCTATATTGCCTTCGTTGCTGCTGCAATTCTCAGGGGGTTAGTGGTGGGAATAGGGGTTATGGCAGTGGCGGCACTGTTGGTGGATGTGGAGATCTACTCTGTAGCATTGATTCTGTTATTTGCAACACTCTCAAGCGGAGTGATGGGTGCGATGGGGGTGATAGCTGGAATCTGGTCGGATAAATATGACCACCTCTCAGCATTTCAAAACTTCATTATTTTGCCACTAACCTTTCTGAGCGGTGTGTTCTACTCCATTCAGGATCTCCCACCTTTTTGGCAGCAAATATCCGCCTATAACCCGGTATTTTATATGATTGATGGTTTCAGGTATGGGTTTCTTGGAGTGTCTGATGTTAGTCATATACAGAGTATGGTGGTTGCGTTCATGTTTTTTACCGCACTCTCACTGCTCTCCATTGGAATGCTTCGTTCCGGTTACAAACTAAGGGGGTAGGACTCTGCTGTTATGGATAAGTTAAGAATTACTGGTGGTAGATCGCTTCATGGACGGATCAGGATATCCGGCGCCAAGAATGCAGTGCTTCCGATTCTTGCGGCCTCCCTGCTTGCGAATGAGTCGGTCTCTATCCGTCGAGTGCCCCAGCTGCAGGATGTCAGCACCATGATGAATCTCCTCTCAACCATGGGAGTTGGTGTGGTGGTGGAGAGTTCTGATGGAGTAGGGATTGATCCATCGACCATTTCAAATCCATTTGCTGACTACAGCCTGGTTAAGACAATGCGTGCCTCAATTCTGGTGTTGGGTCCACTGTTGGCAAAGGTTGGGGAGGCAATAGTTTCTCTGCCTGGGGGCTGTGCAATAGGGGCGCGTCCAGTAAATCTTCATGTAGACGGGTTGCGCGCATTGGGCGCGGAGGTTGCAGTGGAAAATGGATATATTCATGCCAAGGCAAGCCAGTTGAAGGGGGCGCATATCCTGCTGGATTCTGTAACTGTAACCGGCACACAGAATCTGATGATGGCAGCCACGTTGGCAGACGGAAAAACAGTACTGGAGAATGCTGCGCGCGAACCAGAAGTGGTGGATCTGGCCAATTTCCTCAACAGGATGGGGGCAAAAATCAGTGGTGCAGGCAGTGCAACCATCAAGATTGAAGGGGTAGAGTCGCTGCATGGGGTAGAGTACAACGTAATTGCTGATCGAATTGAGACGGGTACTTACCTGGTTGCTGCGGCCATTACAGGTGGCAGTGTAGAGTTGGTTGATACCAACCCTGTATTGCTGGAGTCGGTGCTGTTGAAGCTGGAGGAGGCTGGCGCTGATCTTGACATCAGAGAGAATTCGATTGCTCTGGATATGGGTGGTAGAAGGGCGCAAGCAGTTACCTTGACCACATCGCCTCACCCCGCCTTTCCTACCGATATGCAGGCACAGTTTATGGCACTCAACACAGTTGCCAAGGGGGTTGGGATGGTTACTGAGACCATTTTCGAGAACCGTTTTATGCATGTGCCGGAACTTCAGCGGATGGGCGCCAATATCCGGATGCAGGGGCACACTGTTGTAGTTGATGGTGTTGAATCATTGACTGGGGCAAGAGTGATGGCGACTGATTTGAGAGCGTCGGCAGGGTTGGTGCTGGCTGGTCTGGCAGCCAAGGGGGAGACAGTGATAGAGCGCATCTACCATATTGATCGTGGTTACGAGACGATTGAGGAGAAACTTATGCAGCTGGGAGCGGATATTGAGCGCCTACCATAAAATTTGCCAGGCCAATCAGTTACAATAGAGAGATGAACAAGCCATTGACAATTGCCCTCTCCAAGGGGCGCATATACAAGGATACCCTGCCTCTGTTGGAGGCGGCCGGGATTCGTCCTGTTGATGATCCAGTTACCAGCAGAAAATTGATTCTTGATACAAATCTGGAGCATGTAAAGGTGGTTGTAATCAGAGCAACCGATGTGCCGACTTTTGTGGAGAGGGGCGTGGCAGATTTGGGAGTAGCGGGCAAGGATGTGCTGATGGAGTATGGCAGCAGTAATCTCTATGAGCCTCTGGATCTGAGGATAGCACGTTGCCGAATGATGACAGCTGGAGTAGTTGGTGCACCTGCACCTGATGGTCGAATGCGGATAGCCACTAAATATGTAAACTCGGCCAGAAATTATTTTGCATCACTTGGGCAGCAGGTCGAGATTATCAAACTTTACGGAGCAATGGAGCTGGCCCCGCTGGTCGGGCTTGCTGACTGTATTGTGGATCTGGTAGAGACAGGAAATACTCTGAAGGCTAATGGTCTGGAGCCACTTGAAGAGATCGCACAGATCAGCTCCAGGCTGGTAGTAAATAAGGCATCGATGAAGATGAAGAGTCAACAGGTTAAGGATCTTATTCAGAAAATATCTGATGCGGTAGAGCAGCAGCAAGAGGTTAACTAATGAGGCGCTTAAACAAATTAGATAACAACTTTCAGAAAGAGCTGGAGCAGCTGTTGGCCTGGGAAGGCGTATCTAATGAGCAGGTTCATCAGACTGTAAAAGAGGTTCTGTTGGAGGTTCGCAAGCGCGGAGACGAGGCGCTAGTCGAATATACCAACCGTTTTGATCGGCTTTCGGTAGATGATATGGGGGCACTAACTCTATCTCAAGAGAGATTACAGCGGGCGCTGGATGATCTGCCTGATGATCAGCGCGGTGCTCTGGAGCATGCGGCTGAACGGGTGCGTCTTTACCACCAGCATCAGAAGGTGGAATCCTGGAGCTATACCGAGGAAGACGGCACAATACTTGGACAGCAGGTTACCCCGCTGGATAGAGTAGGGCTCTATGTGCCTGGAGGCAAGGCGGCATATCCATCATCTGTGCTGATGAACGCAATTCCCGCCAAGGTGGCCGGGGTTGAAGAGCTGATTATGGTAGTACCCACCCCGGATGGTACAGTCAATGAGCTGGTTTTGGCTGCTGCCGCAATTTCCAGCGTAGATCAGGTCTATACTGTTGGCGGGGCACAGGCTGTGGCGGCTCTGGCATATGGTACAGAGACAATTCCCCAGGTTGACAAGATTGTGGGCCCGGGAAATATCTACGTTGCTACAGCCAAGGGTATGGTATTTGGTAGCGTGGGTATTGACATGATTGCAGGCCCTTCAGAGATTCTGGTGGTCTGTGATGGCAAGACAGATCCGGACTGGATTGCTATGGACCTCTTCTCCCAGGCTGAGCATGATGAGGATGCACAATCAATTCTGATATCACCGGACACAGGTTTTCTGGATGCGGTTGAGCAGAGTATAGAAAAACTGCTGGATGGGATGGAGCGTGCAGATATTATTCGTACTGCACTTGCAGACCGTGGCGCACTGATTCAGGTGGAAAATATGGAGCAGGCACTTGAGGTAACCAACTACATCGCACCAGAGCATCTGGAGCTTTCGGTAGATGATCCACAGGCGCTACTGCCAGGTATTCGTCATGCAGGGGCGATATTTATGGGGCGCTATACAGCGGAGGCACTTGGAGACTACTGTGCCGGCCCTAACCATGTGTTGCCAACATCCAGAACCGCAAGGTTCTCATCGCCACTTGGAGTTTATGACTTCCAGAAGCGCTCAAGTCTGATAATGTGTTCTGCTGAAGGCTCATCAGAGCTTGGTAAAACCGCATCTATCCTGGCGCGAGGAGAGGGATTGACGGCACATGCCCGCTCTGCAGAATATAGAATCAACAAATAATGGCGCTTACTCTTCGTAACAGTCAATTCCCTGTGGCTAGAGCAGCTCTAATTAAGTCACTTCGTGACCCAATCAGATCTCCCTTACAAGTTATGCTATGGGGGAAGGGTTATGGTTCAGTATGTTACAACAACACCTATAGAGCCATTCCCCCAAACCCCCATCCCATTAAGCTTTTTCAGAGGTTCCCTACTCTGGATAGATCCTTATGAAGCAGTGGATCAGATCAGAGATTCAAGCGCTCTCTGCATACCATGTGCCAGACCCGGGTGACTGGATAAAGCTGGATGCAATGGAGAACCCGTATCACTGGCCAGAACCACTGCAGCAGGAGTGGCTTGATTCGGTCGGTAGTGTAGAGATAAACCGCTATCCGGATCCAGCAGCTCGTGAACTCTCTCTGCAGATTAGCCAGGAGATGGGGGTGCCAGATGGCTGTGAGATTGTGCTGGGTAATGGTTCTGACGAGTTGATTCAGATGTTGTTGATGGCTGTTGCTGAGTCGGGACGGACTGTTTTGGCTCCAGAGCCAACCTTCGTAATGTACAAGATGATCACCAGTTTTGTCGGCATGGATTTTGTCGGCATACCGCTGGATAGCAACTTCAATCTTGATATGGATGCATTGGTTAAGGCGATTGAACAGTATCAGCCGGCTGTTGTATTCCTTGCATACCCAAATAACCCAACAGGGAATTTATGGAGCGCTGATGATATCCGGAAAATTCTTCATGTTGCCCCAGGTTTTGTAGTGGTTGATGAGGCTTATCATGTTTTTGCCGAAGAGAGTTTTATGGGACATATACCGGAGCATGAAAATCTTCTGGTAATGCGCACAGTCTCCAAGATGGGGCTAGCTGGGCTACGTCTGGGCCTGATGGCAGGTGATCCGAAATGGATTAGAGAGATCAACAAGGTACGGCTACCATACAATATCAATGTATTGACCCAGCATGCGGCAAGTTTCATTCTTCAGCACTCATCAGTGCTGCACAGCCAGGCTGAACAGTTACGACATAACCGTGACGATCTGCTTGAAAAGATGGCAGTAATTAAATATATCGAACAAGTATATCCAAGTCAGGCGAACTTTATTCTGTTCAGGGTTGCTCCAGGTTGTGCAGATAAACTCTTTAAGGAGATCAAGGATCGTGGTGTGCTGATAAAGAACATGAGCCCTGCTGGTGGTGCGTTGGCTGATTGTCTGCGGGTAACGGTCAGTACGGCAGAAGAGAATGGCAAATTTATGGACGCCTTGAAGGCAGGACTTGCTGCGATCTGATCACTGCTCTTTTGGGGCAATTGTAATACGCCATGTCGCAGTATCTCCATTGTGTACCCCCCGAAACTCAAGAACAGACCCGGGCTCCATATTGAGTGCAATATTGGCAACATCCTCACCACTCTGAATTGCCTCTCCATTAACATGGGTGACAATATCTCCGGGGGTTAATCCTGATCTTGCTGCAGGACCATTACGGTATAACCCTGCAACAATTGCACCATGAGTTGTACTGACTCCAAATGATGCAGCAAGTTCCGGGGTAAGATTCTGCATCTCTACCCCTATCCATCCTCGCTGTACTACACCATGTTCAATTAGCTGTCTCATTACATGCTGTGTGGTGGACACGGGTATCGCAAAACCAATCCCGTGTGAGGCACCAGTTTTGGAAAAGATTGCTGTATTGACTCCAATCAGATTTCCAGATGCATCAATAAGTGCACCACCAGAATTTCCAGGATTAATTGCAGCATCTGTCTGAATAAAATTCTCCTGGTTACTTATTCCCAGCTGGTTTCTGTTTGTAGCACTGATAATTCCCATTGTTACAGTCTGTCCAACGCCAAATGGATTTCCAATTGCCAGCGCAACATCACCAACCCGGAGAGGAGTGGAGTGACCAAATGTTATGGCGGGGAGATCACTCATCTCAATCTTCAGAAGGGCAAGATCAGTATCTGCATCACTACCTATAAGTTTTGCCTCTCCACTACGTCCATCATGTAGTGAGATCTGGATCTCATCAGCACCATCAATGACATGGTTGTTGGTCAGGATGTATCCATCTCTGCTAACTATTACCCCAGACCCAAGGCTGGTCTCCAGACGTTTGCGTGGTACAACACGCAATCTGTCGCCAAAAAAATGGCGGAAAATCGGGTCATCCAGCAGGGTAATACGGCGCTCCGTTACAACCTTGGCTGTATTGATGTTGACTACAGCAGGTGCGGCGATGGCAACAGCATCTGCATAAGAAGCTGGACCACTTCCAACAGGGCTGTTTTTGCTCTGCTGAATCTCCACTATTGGGCCGGAGTGGATAAAAAGCTCTGGTCGCAGCAACATCAAGAGGAAGGTCGCAGCAAGCGCAAAAGTGAACAATTTTATTAGTGCTGTGGTGGTGGGTTGATTCATGCTGCAGATGATAACCAAACTGTGATACAAATAGCTATTGAATCAGAGAGCATGGAGATGGCATGGAGCGAGATCAACTGGTCACCACACTGGATAACCTCCTGGAGGTTGAGCAATTTCAGGACTACTGTCCCAACGGTTTGCAGGTGGAGGGCAGGGGCGAGCTAGGCTCAGTTGTTACTGCAGTGACTGCATCACTCTATGTAATTGAGAGGGCTGTCGAACGTAATGCAGATATGTTGCTGGTGCACCATGGTCTTTTCTGGAGTGGGGATGATCAACGTATTGTGGGCCCAAGCCGAAAACGGCTTAAACTGTTACTGGAAAATGAGATAAATCTTGTTGCCTACCATCTTCCACTAGATGCCCATCCAGAGCTGGGAAATAATGCACAGTGGGCCGCACAATTGGGGTGCACCACCGAAGGAGTCTTGGAGGCTGCGGAGCTGGTGCAGTATGGCGAGCTCTCCTCGGCAGTTAGCGTTGAGGAGTTGGAGGAAAAGATCAAAGAGGGGCTGAGGGGACGCAACCCATTGGTGATCCAGGGCCATCAGCACCCTATAAAGAGGATTGGATGGTGCAGTGGAGGTGCAGAGAAGTATATTGTACAGGCCGCAGAGGCTGGGTTGGATGCGTATCTTACGGGCGAGATATCAGAGCGTAGCTACCATGAGGCAATGGAGCGCGAGATCTGCTTCTTCAGTTGTGGCCACCATGCTACAGAACGAGGTGGTGTACAGGCTCTGGGCAGATGGATCAGCCAGCAGTTTGGGATAGAGCACCATTTTATCGACGAAGATAATCCCGTCTGATATAATGACCAACTAATATAGTCAGGAAATATGGAGTGTAACAATGGATGTATTGGAGCGTATTGATCAACAGGTAAAAAACAACCCGGTTGTTATCTATATGAAAGGGACACCGATGTTCCCGGTTTGTGGTTTTTCCAGTCGTGCATCGGCAGCATTGAAAGAGACTGGAGTTGAGTTCTCGTATGTAAATGTGCTTGAGGACCCGGAGGTTTTTGAAAATCTGCCAAAATATGCGGATTGGCCCACTTTTCCACAGATTTATGTTGATGGCGAGTTGGTTGGGGGCTGTGACATTACTCTTGAACTGGGTGACAGCGGTGAGCTGAAGAGGATGATGGAGTCAGCAACGGAGAAATAGCGGATACGCTTTTTCAGAGGCTCCTTAACTTGCTTGTGGGGCAAACCTCTGGCTGATCTCATCCCAGTCGTTGACCATCTTGCAGAAAAGTTTTGCTGTCTGTTCCGCATCATATAGTGCGGAGTGGGCAGCCTCATGGTTCCATTCAATATCTGCTGCTTGAGCCATTCTTGCCAATACGGTTTGACCATAGAATACTCCGCCCAGAGTTGCTGTATCAAAACTGCTGAAGGAGTGGAATGGACTGTTCTTGATTTTGGTGCGTTCCACAGCAGCATTAAGAAAGGCAAGATCAAACCAGGCGTTGTGACCAACCAGAATGGCTCGACTACAACCACGCTCTTTGACGGCTCTTCTGACAGGCTCAAATATGGTTTTCAAGGCCTCCTTCTCTTCAACAGCCATCCTGAAGGGGTGCCACGGATCGCTTAGACCAATAAACTCCAGGGCTTTCGGATCGAGATTGGCATTTTTGAAGGGGAGTACATGTTGCTCGTGACTCTCATGGATATCCAGCTTGCCATCTTTGTTGAAGTCGAGAATAACTGCAGATATCTCCAGCAGCGCATCTTTCCTGGCATCAAAACCGCCGCACTCCACATCTACAACAACCGGCAGGAATCCCCGAAACCTCTTTGCAATGAGAGATTTTTCGCTCATCTCATATCTCCCAGGGTTCGAATGAATACCTTTGAGTTTCTCTTGTAGTTATAGAGTGATTGACGTTTTACAGGCAGCTCTGTCAGCTTTGCGGTGCTGTATCCCTGCTCCTGAAACCAGTGTGAGGCATGGGTTGAGAGGACAAAAAGACGCTCTATCTTGTTCGGCATCTGCTCCTTGATGTAACGATCAAGGTATTTTAGAAGAGCCTCACCACGCCCCTCATTCTGGTACTCCGGGTGAATCGCCAGGCCGGCTACTTCGGCAATATGTTGAGGAAGGTCCGGATAGAGAGCGACAACTCCGATAATGGTTCCGTCTCTCTCCATGACTGTGTAGTGGTCAATATCAATTTCCAGCAGTTCACGAGAGCGAGGAACCAGAATTCCATCTCTCTCCAGAGGAGAGATCAGTTCGATAATGCCTCCAATATCGTCAATAGTTGCCGGGCGTATGATGTCATAGTGATCGGAGGTGATCATGGTTCCAATTCCATCCCTGGTAAAGAGCTCTTGTAACAGGCCACCATCTTTTCTGCCATCTACAATATGAGCCCTGGAGAGACCGTCTCTACACGCATTAATTGCACCCATAACAGTTCGTCTTGTCTGCTCGGGAAGTTTTCTTCTGGAAGATACAATCCTCTCTGCCTCATCCGGAGTAAGTTGACGAATCAGCCTCTTTTTACCATCCAGCAGGCCTGGTGCTTCAATCAGCGAGATCATCTTGTCAGCACTTAGTTGGGTAGCTGCAGCAGTCGCAACATCCTCGCTACTCAGGTTAAATATCTCTCCAGTTGGAGATGTTCCGATTGGGGAGAGTAGAACAATAAATCCCTCATCCAGCAGGTTATCAATAGCTGGTTTATCAATGCGTCTTACCTCTCCAGTATGTTGGTAATCAACTCCTTCACGAATACCAAGCGGGCGAGCAGTTACAAAGTTACCGGATACAATACGTATTTTCGAGCCAGACATTGGTGAGTTTGGAAGACTGTTAGAGAGCTCTCCCTCCAACCTGATGCGGATGCTTCCAATAACCTCCTTTACAGCTTGCAGAGCGTTATCATTGGTTATTCTAAGATCGCCAACAATCTCACTCTCTATGCCGGCAGATGCAAGTTGTGCATCGATCTGGGGGCGTGCGCCGTGTACCAGAACCAGACGAACTCCAAGACTATTCAGTAGAGCAATATCGTGGATAAAATCATGAAAGCGCCTACCTTGCATCATGGCGCCACTAAAGGTAATTACAAAGGTCCTGCCACGATGTGCGTTAATATATGGGGCAGCTCCTCTAAATAGGGAGACAAACGGTAATCTATTTTCACTGGTCACGGCGAGATTATAGCAAATGGTCAATTATTCCACTCAGCTTCATACCCTGGAGCTCGGCCCAATGGAAAACTTTATATATCTGATCGAGGATTGTGCTACTGCTACGGCTGCCGTGGTTGATCCTGCCTGGGAGGTTGAAAAGATCATTGATTATGCTGCTGAGAGGAAGTTAAAGATCACTGCAATTATCCTGACCCATGGTCACAATGACCATATTAATGGGGTAGAGTCACTGCAGCAGAAGAGTGGTGCCAAGGTCTATATAAATACCATAGAGGCAAAATTTTTTGGGTTGGAAAACATGGATTGGAGCAGTTTTGATGCCCCCTTCAAGATTGATCTTGGCAGTACCGAGATTCTTGCTGTTGAGACTCCTGGCCATACGCCTGGGGGAGTCTGCTATTACACAGATGGCAACCTGATAACCGGGGATACCCTGTTTGTTTATGGATGTGGGCGTTGTGATCTGGATGGCAGTGATCCAGTTGCAATGTTTCATTCGCTCCATGGGTTGTTGGATCAGTTTGATCCAGAGACCAGGGTATTTCCAGGGCACAATTACTCTATAGACAAGAGCTCAACCCTGAAACAGGAGAGAGCGGGAAATCCGTTTATGCATTTTGATGATGAGGAGTCATTTACTAAGTACCGCATGGAGCTCCATGATCAGACTCGTAGTGCACCATACGGCCCGATGGAAAACTCATGAGACATGAACTCTTGCGATTACTTTCGCAAGGGTTCATGGTTATTTTATTATCATCTCAAGAATCTTGTCGCCACGATAGGCGCGCAGGATTACCATTTTTTTGGATAGTGCCCCAGCCTTTTGTGCGTCACGTAGTCGCCTAACTGGTTGGCGATTGATAGAGAAGATAACATCATCTGGGCGTAGTCCAAGTACCCAGCCGCTCTTCTTTGGGTCCACCGAGTCGACAGATATCCCGCCGGATAGGTAACGGTTTTTCTGTTCTGGAGATAGAGTAGAGAGAATAACTCCACTCATGTTTTTGTTTATCTCCTCTCCTGAAAGTTGCAGGTTTTCCGGTTTTGTAAGCGTTGCAAACAGATGACGGGGGTGTCCGCTGCGTAGTATGGATAGTTTGAGCTGTTTTCCTGTGGGGAATAGCCCCAGAATATTTTCCAACTGTGTTGGATCCTCAATGTCATGTCCATTGATTGCAATCAATACGTCACCCTTCTGAACACGGGCCCACTCTGCGGGGGAGTTGGTTTCAACATTGTCAACCAGTACGCCCTGGTCAATTCGAAGAGTTCGGGCCAGATTGGACGACAGCTGCTTGGTTGTGATTCCAAGATATCCACGTTCAACTGCTCCATGTTGAGCCAGGTGTGTAGTGATCTCACGTACCATATTTACAGGTATGGCAAAACCGATACCGACACTGCCTCCATTCGGTGCAAGAATTGCAGTATTGATTCCAACCAGTTCGCCCTTCAGGTTGATAAGTGCACCACCAGAGTTGCCGACATTAATTGAGGCATCAGTCTGGATAAACTCCTCGAATCTCTCAAGTCCAAGATTTGACCTTCCAAGTGCACTGACAATGCCGGATGTGGCGGTATTGCCAAGACCAAACGGATTGCCAATTGCTATCACAAAATCACCAACCCGGAGCTCTTTTGAGTTTCCCATGGAGATAGCTGTTAGACGGGGAGCATTAATTTGCAATAGTGCGATATCAGTTTCTTGATCAGAACCAATCAGGTTGGCAGAAAAGTTACGTCCATCATCAAGAGTTACATTTATCTCTTTGGATTCACTAATAAGGTGGTGGTTAGTGATGATGTATCCCTGTTGGTGATCAATAATTACTCCAGCACCCAGTCCGGAACTGTTTTTAAGTAGTGGGTCTCGGGGTGGTGAGGGACGAAAACTGAAGTCATCCATGGGGTTGCTGGAGCCAGCAGATGATTTTTCCTGTTCGTTGGTTGCGTTTCGATCTTTTGCGTCAATGACGGATATAGAGACAACACCGGGAATCACCTGTGCCAGCATTGGGGCAAGTGTTGGTATATCTCCACGGCTACTACCAAACCCAGGAGGAATAGTGGTATCTACAAGCGGCCTCGCCTCGGCATATTGAGACAGTGCCATGGTTGTAAGCAGTACTGTTTTGGATACTAGCCGCACCGTTTCTCTAAGGACTCTTCTCATGGCAGGCGATCTTATCATTAACGCTGTTGTGTACGGGGGTTGAATTCACTCTTGTCCCTAAGCTCATTATAGAGTTGTTCAATCTCCTGGTTTTCTGCTGGTGGCGTATGAATCTGTATAGTCAGGGTTTGATCGCCTGGCGGGGTTCCGGGAAGGCCTCTGCCCTTTAGGCGCATCTTCTGCCCGCTCTGGGTGCCCGCACCAATTTTCAGCTCTACGTCACCACCCAGTGTGGGTACGGTGATGCGTTCACCAAGTGCGGCCTCCCATGGAGTGATGACAAGATTCATAAGGATATCACTGCCACTGGCACGCAGTTGTTGGTCTTTCTGAAACTGCACCTGTAGCAACAGATCCCCACGAGGCCCTCCAGAGAGACTGGCCTGCCCCTGTTTGCCGAGCCTGATTTTCTGGCCCTCCTGAATCCCTTTTGGAATGCGAATCTCCAGTTTTCTTCGTGCAGTGCCAATCTCTCCGTTGGGGTTGATTTCCGGTATCTGAATGGTGCGACGAGAACCTTCATACGACTCTTCCAGGCGGATAGAGATGCGCATTGTCTGATCAGCTCCAGGATGGTTTCTGACGTGGCCGCCACCCATGCCTCCGCTCATTCCTCCGCCAAAAACTGAGCCAAAGAAATCACTGAATCCTCCCGGGCCTCCAAAATTGGCTTCTCTGCCGTGAAATGCACTCTCCCATCCTGGAGGGGGACGAAACTCCTCCCCGGCTTTCCAGTTTGCACCGAGCTGATCATAGGATTGGCGCTTCTCAGGATCTTTCAGTACCTCGTAGGCCTCTGCCACCTCCTTGAAACGCTGTTCAGCATCTCCCTCCTTGCTAACGTCAGGATGATACTTGCGTGCAAGCCGTCGATACTGTTTTTTGATCTCATCCTGAGATGCATCCCTTGATACCCCAAGCGTCTTGTAATAGTCGTGATATTCCATATTGTCCCTGGGTTGTCCTGGCTTTTCGGCTAGTCAGCCGTAGTGTCAGATGGAGGATGCCATCTGCTGAATAAAATTCAATCGATTTTGTCTGTTTAGGAAGCGCTGATTGGGTCACGAAGTGACTTAATCAGATCTCTCTCCACAAGTTATCCCATGGGGGCAGAGCTCTTCCTCCAAACCCCCACCACATTAATCTTTTTCAGAGGTTCCGCTATTTTCCATGGCGACAGTATACGGGATATGTTTGTGGATAACTCTGTTAACAAAATGTTTGTAGACACAATATGTAGTGTTTTGTAAAAAAAATGATATTTTCTATCTGTATGAAAAAAAAGGGGTTTTATTTAGAAGGATATGATTAAGTACTATATATAACAGTATGTTACGTAGGTAACACAATTTCTTGCAGCACCTTGACATGGTTTTGATTACTGGTAAGCTGATTTTTCTAAACACAACATATTGTGTTTTTGATGGTCAGAAAAATATCTCTAGTCTCTTGAGATAACAGAAATCCAACTGAGAGACAGAGTGGCACAGTTACACGACCTCGTTAACACCTAGTTCGCCAAAAGGGGGGAGAACTTTAAACATGATGAAAACAGCTCAATTACGGCCGGTACCAACCGACTCAACAGACAGTTTAGTGGCAAATTCTGCCAATTCTGTCCCGTTCCAGCCAGCATCTCTGGATATATGGGACGCCAAGTATCGTCTAAAAAGCAAGGACGGGGATATTGTTGATGAGTCTATCGAGGATACCTACAGACGTGTAGCACGTGCTCTGGCAGATGTAGAAGAGAGTACGGAGCTGAAGAACAGATGGTATGAAGAATTTGTCTGGGCGCTACAGCATGGAGCTATCCCTGCGGGACGAATCACCTCAAATGCAGGGGCGCAGGAGCATAAGCCAGCTACCTCTACCATTAACTGCACAGTCTCTGGGGTTGTGGAGGATTCCATGAATGGGATTCTGGAAAAAGTTCATGAGGCAGGGCTTACTCTGCGAGCTGGTTGTGGAATCGGATATGAGTTTTCAACCCTGCGACCCAAAGGGGCATTTGTTGCTGGCGCTGGGGCCTATACATCAGGCCCTCTCTCATTTATGGATATCTATGACAAGATGTGTTTCACCGTCTCTTCGGCAGGTGGGAGGCGTGGTGCACAGATGGCAACCTTTGATGTTGGTCATCCTGATGTAATGGATTTTGTCCGCGCCAAACGTGAGGATGGTTGTCTGCGGCAGTTTAATCTGTCGCTACTGGTCACCAGGGAGTTCATGGATGCTGTACGTAGTGATGGTGACTGGAAACTGGCCTTTCCTGTCAGTGAGAAAGTCATAGAGGGGGAGATGCTGGACAAAAATAATCCTGAGCAGATTGTGTGGCGAGATTGGTCGGATAGGAAGGGGTATGTAACCAACGAGGAGGGCAAAGTTGCCTGCAAGGTCTATCAGAAGCTCCGTGCACAGAGATTGTGGGATGTCATCATGTCCTCAACCTATGATTATGCCGAGCCAGGCTTTATCTTGATCGACAAGGTAAATGAGATGAACAATAATTGGTTCTGCGAGAATATTCGTGCAACCAACCCATGTGGTGAGCAACCTCTTCCTCCGTACGGCTCATGTCTGTTGGGGTCTATAAATCTAACCAAGTTTGTAGAGAACCCATTCACCGAGAATGCACATTTTGATTGGGATAGCTACCGTAAGGTTATCTCTACATTTACCCGCATGCTGGATAATGTGGTGGAGATTAATGGTCTCCCACTAGGAAAGCAGCGTGATGAGATTCTCACCAAACGTCGCCATGGCATGGGGTACCTTGGACTGGGCTCAACCATGACAATGCTGGGAATGGAGTACGGTAATGACGCCTCACTTGAATTTACCGAAAAGGTTACTCGTGAACTTGCAGTAACAGGTTGGAAAACCGGGGTAGAGCTCGCCAGGGAGAAAGGGGCTGCACCTGCACTGGATGAAGAATATGAGGTTACTTCATCCATGTTGCGAATGCGTCCAGAGATGGCAGAGGATGGCTGGAGTGTTGGGGATACAGTTCAGGGTAAAATTTTGCATGCAAAATATAGCCGCTACATGCAGCAGGTGGCAGCGGTAGAGCCGGAATTGGTTGCGGAAATGATAGAGGTCGGAAGTCGCTTTACCCACCATAGCTCAATTGCACCTACAGGAACCATCTCACTCTCGCTGGCCAACAATGCCAGTAATGGTATTGAACCAAGTTTTGCCCACCACTACTCAAGGAACATTATTCGTGAAGGCAAGAAGAGCAAAGAGAAGGTAGATGTTTACTCGTATGAGTTGTTGGCATATCGAGAGCTAGTCAATGAGAATGCAATGCCATATTCGGAAGAGCCAGAGAATAGCCTGCCTGACTATTTCATCTCTTCCGAGACCATCAATCCAAAGGCACATGTAGACGTTCAGGCAGAGGCGCAACGCTGGATAGACTCCAGTATCTCCAAGACAGTTAATATCCCAACTGATTTTGATTACGAGGAGTTCAAGGATGTATATCTCTATGCCTACGAGAAGGGGTTAAAGGGGTGCACCACCTTCCGTTTCAATCCGGAGGCATTCCAGGGCGTTCTGGTTAAGGAGAAGGATCTGGAAAATACCACCTACCGTTTCGAAACAGAGGATGGCTCGACCGTTGAGGTTAAGGGGAATGAGGAGGTTGAGTATGACGGTGAAATGCATACTGCAGCAAATCTCTATGATGCACTAAAAGAGGGGTACTACGGCAAGTTCTGATAACTTTCCGAGGGATAATAAAATGACAGTAAAGATTGAAACTAAAATTGTAGGATACCAGGTGGTTGACGAAGACCTTTCAGTAGGGGGGTCTGCGGGTGAGGCGATAACAGAGACCGTTGAAGACAAGGGCAATGTGATCCAGATGCATGAAAAGCTGGAGCGTCCCGAGCAGCTGGTGGGTTCAACCTACAAGATTAAGACTCCGCTCTCAGAGCATGCACTTTACGTGACTGTGAACGATATGATTCTTAATGAAGGCACAGACCATGAGCAGCGCCGCCCATTTGAGATCTTCATCAACTCCAAGAACATGGATCACTTCCAGTGGATCGTGGCGCTGACCAGAATTATCTCTGCAGTATTTCGCAAGGGTGGTGATGTTACCTTCCTGGTGGAAGAGCTACGGTCAGTCTTCGATCCACGTGGTGGATATTTCAAGAAAGGCGGCAAGTATATGCCATCTTTGGTGGCTGAGATTGGTGACTGTATCGAGTGCCATCTAAAGTTTATCGGGATGATTGGTGGTGACTGCATGGAGGATCACCAGAAAGAGTTCCTGGCAAAGAAGCGGGCAGAGTTTGAAAATCAGGGAAAGAGTGAGCCGGTAGCTACAGCAGAGCCTGACTCCGCTTCAACCAGTTTTCCTGCTGGTGCTCAGCTCTGTGCTAAATGCAGCACCAAGGCAGTGATTAAGATGGATGGGTGCATGACCTGTCTAAATTGTGGTGAGAGCAAGTGTGGATAATTTGATTATGTAGTTTTCCTCCACTTACCCAGTCGCTCCGCATGGAG
Source organism: Candidatus Thiopontia autotrophica (assembly GCF_982804495.1). NCBI lineage: Bacteria > Pseudomonadati > Pseudomonadota > Gammaproteobacteria > Candidatus Thiopontia > Candidatus Thiopontia autotrophica. Next base: position 21,288 of record NZ_CEYDPX010000011.1, read on the forward strand.
CTCAAGTTGCCAACGGGTGGCTTGATTGAAAATGGATTTTCAGACTGGGTATTTTTTAAGTTGAGGGGAATTTTACCAGCAGGCAAGGAAAGCAAAGGCGAAGGAAGTTAGATGAAACAGAGATTGATTCAAAGAGTGTGGATGATGATCCTGGGCGCAGTGATGGTGATACCGGCAGCTGAGGCAGGTGATTATTACAACCGTTATGGATACCGTTCTCCATACAAGGCACCGGTTCCAATGCGCCGTTATCAGCCAATCCGTAAGGCAACACCAGATCAAATGCTGCGGCAGGGAGTGGAGCAGACATTCTCTTACCTGCGTAGAACTGGGAGTACAGATCTCTCCAATGTATTAGACTTTGTCAACAAGGAGTTGGGCCCATACTTTGATTTTGAACACATGACCAGGCTGGCTACTGGCAAGATGTCCAAGGATCTGAGTGATGAGCAGGTCAAAAAACTCTCCAACAAACTTAAAGAGATGTTTATGACAGCTCTTGGGCAACAGATCGCGACCTATGCATATACAAATCATCGCGTGACCTTCTATCCGGCAAAACGTTCTCGTTTTGGTAAGGAGGTGAGTGTTGCGGCACGGATAACTCATCCACGAGGTTTTCCGGTAAAGATAACCTTTCGTTTTCATCCAACCAAAAAAGGATGGAAAATATATGACGTCTCGGCAAACAACAACAGCGCTGTGATGTACTACAGAAAACAGTTGGCGATGATTGCTCAGCGCTATGGAATTGATGCCCTATTAAAGACAACTGACGGATAAGGAAAAGTAACTTATGAATGGAACAGTAATATTTGTGATTTTTAGCGTGATTGCAGTGATGGGGGTGTTTGCATTGCACTGTCGCACCTACTCAAGAAACACCTGCAAGACTGTATTTGGTGGGGTATTCAGTAAAAAGTAGTTGGCTAGAATACCAGAAGATATAACAAAAAAACCGAAGCCGGACTCTATAACCGGCTTCGGTTTTTTGTGTTGACTCTTTCTGTGTGGAGATTACTCAGGCACCATACTGTTCACGGTACTTTTTTACTCTATCCAGAGATTCAGCCATATCCTCTCTATCCTGCAGGTATGTGACCAGGTCAGTCAGGGTTACAATACTGGCAACACTGACCCCGTATTGAGATTCAACCTCCTGAATGGCAGACATCTCTCCCTGCCCACGCTCCTGTCGATCCAGCGAGATTACAACGCCGGCGAATTTGGCCCCATTTGCCTGAATGATATCGACAGATTCACGTACCGAGGTGCCTGCAGATATTACGTCATCGATTACCAGGATGCGTCCCTCCAATGGTGCACCAACAATCATCCCACCCTCACCATGGTCCTTGGCCTCTTTGCGGTTAAAGGCAAACGGGATGTCACGACCATGATCCTCTGTTAGATATACAGCGGTTACTGCAGCCAGAGGGATCCCTTTGTAGGCAGGTCCATAGAGCAGATCAAATTCAATGCCGCTATCCACAATTGCTTGTGCATAATATTTTCCAAGACGTGCAAGGTGAGTTCCAGTATTGAAGAGACCGGCATTAAAGAAGTACGGGCTAACCCTTCCTGACTTGAGAGTAAACTCTCCAAAACGTAGAACATCTGCCGCAATGGCAAAATCGAGGAAATCCTTTTTATAACTTTGCATGGTACCCAGTGACCCCTTAAAAAATAGCGTATCTGATGGAGCCATTATATACTCAGCGCCACTCAGATACCTTTAGTAGATAAACTCTCTTGAATCTAACGCGACCCCCAGAAACTATTGGCCAAGCTCTCTCCATGTTCAGAGATAGACGGCTGCTCTGGATATTTTTGCTTGGATTTTCCAGTGGATTCCCATGGGTACTGATCGGTTCTGCAATGACTGCATGGTTGCAAGAGGCTGCCCTTACCCGTACAGCGATAGGCTTTTTCGGTTCAGTCTTTGTAGTCTATGCGCTCAATTTTCTCTGGGCCCCTCTGCTTGATCGTCTGCGGGTACCAATATTGGGGAGGAGATTGGGGCAACGCAGGTCATGGATTGTGGTGATGCAGTGGATTATTGCACTGGCTGCGGTTGCGATAGGGTTGACTGAGCCAGAGGTGAGCCTGGTATGGACCAGCCTGTTGGCACTATTGATTGCAGTGGCCTCGGCAACTCAGGATATAGCAGTAGATGCCTACCGAATAGAGATTATAGGTAGTGATGAGACCAGTCGAATACCGTATGCGGCAGCCATTACTACAAGCGGATGGTGGACTGGATTTAGTGTCCCTGGGGCAGTTGCGCTCTATCTGTCAGATATTCCAGGGATGGAGTGGTCAGAGGTGTACGTGGTTTTGGCAGTTATGATGGCGCTACTATCCTGGATGGTCTGGGGGATACGTGAACCAGAGAGCAGAAGAGATCAGGTACAACATGATTCAGAGATCCATTATGAGGAGGAGCTACAGGAGCACCATATCGGTTCTCGACAGAGTCGTCACTGGATGACATGGTGGGCAGTCACAGTGATGGAGCCATTTGCCGAATTCTTCCGCCGGAACGGCTGGAAGCTGGCATTTTCTCTGTTGGCTTTTATCTTTCTCTTTAAGCTGGGAGAGGCATTTCTGGGGAGGATGTCGATTGTCTTTTATAAAGAGATAGGGTTTAGCAATAGCGATATTGCCACCTACTCAAAACTGGTTGGGTGGTGGGTGACCATAATATTTTCTCTGGTTGCAGGGCTCTTTAATGCCCGTTTTGGAATTGTCCGTGGGTTGATGATTGGCGGCATTGCAATGGCATCTACCAATCTTCTCTTTTCGTGGCTGGCACTCTCTGGTCCGGACACCACAATTTTTGCCATAGCGGTAGTTCTTGATAACTTCACCTCCGCCTTCGCAACGGTAACCTTTGTTACTTTTATCTCATATCTTACCAGCAGGGCATATACCGCAACCCAGTATGCACTGATGGCCTCACTGGGGAATCTTGGCAGAACAACTGTTGCCTCTTTCAGTGGAGTGGTGGTAGATGGACTGGATGGCGACTGGGTCACATTTTTTATCCTGACCTCATTAATGGTAGTGCCGGCACTATTATTACTGTGGAGAATCGGTCATCATCTCAGATCAAACGTGACAGGCAATACATAAGGAAATAGATATAGATGGAAGAGCAATTAGTGTATGAGGCAGAGAGAGAGATTAAGTCTCTCTGGAATAGTGAGGATGCCTCAGAGTGCAAAAGTGATCTGGATCTTCGGGTATATAGTTCAAGACTGTTGGGGCGTGACTCCACGCTAGTGTTGCATGGAGGAGGAAATACATCGGTCAAGGTGACGGAGATTAACCTGGTTGGTGAGGATGAGGAGATTCTCTATGTGAAGGGCAGTGGTTGGGATCTGGCCACCATTGAGGCCAAGGGGTTTGCCCCAGTTAGATTGGAGCCGATGAAGAAGCTGGCAAAACTGGGCTCTCTAAGTGATCCAGAGATGGTAAATGAGCTCAAGACCCAGATGACTCTTGCTGGAGCACCATCACCATCGGTTGAGACTATTCTTCATGCAGTTCTGCCGTTTCGTTTTGTTGACCACACCCATGCAGATGCGGTTGTAACCCTGACCAATAGTGTTGGTGGGGAAGAGAGGGTGCGGCAGCTATATGGTGAGCGGGTAATTGTTGTCCCCTATGTGATGCCAGGTTTTGATCTGGCACGCCAGGTTGGGGAGGCATTTGTCCAAGAGGCAACAGAGAAGACGGTAGGAATGGTTCTGTTGAACCATGGAGTATTTACTTTTAGCGACTCTGCAGAGGAGTCATATGAGCGGATGATAGAGCTGGTTTCGATGGCTGAGAAAAATCTGCAGCAGGACGATGCATGGGTAGTTGAGAAGAAGAGCTCAACAGAGGTCGAGGCTGATGTAAGAGTTGATGTGGCAGATCTTAGAGCAGATATATCATCTGCGGCTGGTCACCCAATGGTGGTGCAGATGACGGAAAGTGCCAGAGGGTTTGATTTCTGCCACCGTTCCGATGTTGAAGATATCTCCACCAGAGGGCCAGTTACTCCAGACCATGTATTGCGTACCAAGATGGTTCCAATGGTCGGGAGATCTGTTGGTGGATATGTCAGTCAGTACCGTGAATACTTTAATAGTCATGCACCAAATGCCAGTGAGGATAAGACTATGCTGGATCCTGCGCCACGGGTAGTGCTGGATAAGCAGTTGGGACTGTGTGTGGTTGGCAAGAGTATGCAGGAGGCAAATATTGTCTCTGATCTATACGAACATACTATGGTATGCATCCAGCGCGCAGAGAAACTTGGTGGATGGCGTGCTCTTCCTGCAGCTGATATTTTTGATCTGGAGTACTGGGATCTTGAGCAGGCAAAACTGAGAAAAGGCGGGGCAGCACCGATGTTCCAGGGAGAGGTTGTCATGGTGACCGGTGCAGCATCAGGTATTGGCAAGGCGTGTATAGAGTCATTTCTTGCACGTGGGGCAGCGGTTATTGGTCTGGATATCAATCGGGAGATTGTAGGGCAAAATTCATCACCGGCATTTCTTGGCATCTGCTGTGACCTTGCAGATGAAGATGCGCAAAATAGGGCGCTGGAACAGGGGGTAAGATATTTCGGCGGCATCGATATGGTGGTACTGAATGCCGGTATGTTTCCTGGGGGAACCCGCATTGCAGAGCTCGACAGTGATAGCTGGCAACAGGTTATGCGAATTAATCTGGATAGTAATCTGGCACTGTTGAGATCTTGTTATCCACTGCTGAAAAGGGCCCCAAATGGTGGACGCGTGGTGGTTATGGGGTCGAAAAATGTCCCTGCCCCTGGGGCCGGGGCTGCCTCCTACTCAGCATCAAAGGCGGCACTTGTTCAGTTGATGAGGATTGCTGCACTGGAGTGGGGAGTAGATGGAATACGTATAAATGCACTTCATCCTGATGCAGTATTTGATACTGGAATCTGGACAGATGATGTATTGCAGAGTCGTGCGAACCATTACGGAATGACTATTGAGCAATACAAGACACGCAATGTATTGGGTGTTGAGGTAACTAGCCATGATGTTGCCGAGTTGACGGCGGAGATGTGTGGCCCACTCTTTGCAAAAACTACTGCAGCACAGCTTCCTGTCGATGGGGGTAACGAGAGAGTGATTTAGAGAGTTATTCAGTAATCTTGCCACATAAAAAAGGCTATCCATCCGGGTAGCCTTTTTGCTGGTCATGAATCCTTGCGATTACGTTCGCAAGGATTTATACATGTGTCAGTTATCCGGTATAGAAGGTCTGAGAGAACTCTATGGTTTTTACAGTGCCCCCATTCTCGTGACCCACATTACTCACCCCGGTTCTGAACTGGCTTGGATCGACATGAATCTTGAATTTCAGGGTCTCATTGTTGTCGATCCGGAACTGATCAAGATAGTAGACAGTATCTTTTTCACTTACAGGAAAGAAATGAAGAGTGCTTAGTTGGTTGTTGAGGTTGGTAGTAGAGCCCCAGACCCGTGCAGATACCGGAATGGCTGAGCTATCTTCCTGTTTTTTCATGACGGTTATGTTTATTACTGCCCTATGGCTACTGCGCACAATCCCATGGCGATGTGCAACCTCCGCTGGTATGGAGTCTGAACGGAAGGCGTTGTAGTGGACAGTATAGTCACCGAAGGAGACGGACTGCTCCGCATTTGCCTGAAGTGAAGCCAGTAGTCCGAATATAAGGGCTAACAGGGTAAATCTTAATCTCATTTTATCTTCTCCTTGCGCGTCTGTTTACAGCTGTTCTTATTATTTGACCCTGCTAATAGTGTATCAATTATTGAGGAATATCAAGAGAGATTACGCATGATTTTCTGCTTTCTGTTATGAGTGGTATGGCAATCTTTCAAATCGATAGATGGCAGTCTCACCCAGCAGGTTTGGAGAGATCCTGGAGAGCATCCGCTCACGATGCCTGTTGTCTATGACTGAGCGCTGCAGGATTCGAATTCCCTTTTTCTCACAAAGCTTTTCAAAATCAGACACAGTACAGAGATGTATATTGGGGGTGTTGTACCAGCGGTTGGGAAGCGCCTTGGTTACTGGCATCTTGCCATGAAACATCAGTTGCAGGCGGTTTTTCCAGTAGCCAAAATTTGGAAATGTGATGATTCCCTGTTTGCCAACCCGTAACATCTCATCAAGTAGCTGATCAGGAAAGTTCATGGCCTGCAGGGTCAGACTCATTATCACGTAGTCAAATGAGTCATCATCAAAATAGTCTGACAGCCCGTGATCCAGATCTGACTGGATGACATTTACCCCATTCTCGAGACTGTTTAGTATCTTGCTGTCATCCAGTTCCATGCCATAACCCTCAACATCGAGATGATCCATCAGATACCTTAAGAGGAGACCATCTCCACAGCCGAGATCAAGAATCCTGCTCTTGGGATGAATCCATCTGCATATCATCTCCTGGTCAGGACGTAGAGCGGTCATGGTAAGTCACCACTATCAATTCGTTTCATATAGGTGTGGAAGATATCAATATAGTGAGGGATTGGCATAAGAAAAGCGTCATGTCCCTGGTGCGCAGTAATCTCCACATAACTGACGTTCAGGTCATTATCCAGGAGTGCGCGCACCAACTCCTGTGACCGTTTTGGTGAGAACCTCCAGTCACTGGTAAACGATATAACGCAGAATTTTGCAGTGACTTTGTTGAGTGCTTCGGGCAGGTCATTGCCATGCGTATGTGCAGGGTCAAAATAGTCCAGTGCCTTGGTCATTAGTAGATAGGTGTTGGCGTCAAACTTCCCAACAAAAGAGTCAGCCTGATAACGCAGATAGCTCTCTACCTGGAACTCAACACCATAATCGTAGTTGAGTTGCTCCTCACGTAACTCACGCCCAAATTTTGCCCCCATTGATTCATCAGATAGATAGGTGATATGTCCCAGCATTCTGGCCAGTCTCAACCCTCTCTCTGGAATGGTTTCATGTTCAAGGTAGCGCCCCCCATGAAAGTCAGGATCTGTACGAATTGCCTGGCGCGCAACTTCATTAAAGGCAATATTCTGAGCCGTCAGTTTGGAAGATGCAGCTATGACAACAGCATGTTTAATCCTATCTGGAAAGGTAATGCTCCACTGCAGTACCTGCATGCCTCCAAGGCTGGCACCGATGACGGCGGCCCATATGTGAATATCAAGTTCATCGGCCAGGCGTGCCTGGCTATGCACCCAATCCTCGACAGTGATGATTGGAAAATCTGGTCCGTAAGGGAGCCCAGTCTCCGGGTTGATGGTAGTTGGCCCTGTTGATCCGTCACACCCCCCAAGGTTATTTGGGCAGATTACAAAGAATCTGTTGGTGTCAATTGGTTTGCCAGGACCAATAGCCACATCCCACCACCCCGGCTTGCGATCATCCATGCTGTGATATCCGGCAGCATGGTGGCTCCCAGAGAGCGCATGACAGATGAGGATCGCATTGCTTTTATCGGTATTTAGTTTGCCATAAGTCTCGTAGATCAGGTCATAGGATGGCAGCGTGTGTCCGCTTGTCAGCTTCAGCGGCTGGCTGAAGTTGATTTTTTGTGGGGTAACAAGACCAACAGAGTCTTCTGGAATATGCTCAGGCATGGCAAGAGTTTAATGACACTTTGTGGTTGGCGCAATCACTGCTGGAATATCTGGGTATTGATTACCTTATAAAGATTGCAGCAAGATCCCTTAGGGGTGCAACCAGCATGAACTCGACAAGTTTGATTGCAAACAGCGCCAGAATTGGGGAGAGATCAATCCCGCTTCCTGTTGCCGGCAGGGCTCTCTGCAGAGGTTGCATAATTGGGGCAGTCAACTGGTGCAGAAGAGATATGGCTGGATGGCGTGTCTGTGGTTGGATCCAGCTCATGATTACCAAAACAATAATAGACCAGGTAAATACAGTGGCAGTTAACGAGAGAATCTCTGCCATTGCTACCATAAGCAGTCCTAGTGGATTAATGTCTATGCCATAAAGTGTTGCAATGGATAGCATCTGCATGGCGAGCAACAGAGTAAGGGAGGCGCCATCAATTCGTCTGGTGGCCGGTATGAGTCTGCGTAGTGGCCGCAGTAGAGGATCACTTATTCGCGAGACTGTTTGTGAGATCTGATTATAGAAATCAACACGCATTAACTGGAATAGAAAACGCAATAGAGCAACCAGGGTAATAAGCGAAAATATTGTCTGTAGCAGAAATAGTCCGGCGCTGGAGGTATGCGACATCATAGTTCCTATTTTTCTCCCAGGATATCAGCCAGCTCGATGGAGCGATCTCGTGCAGAAGTTAGAGCTCTTGATACCAGTTCATCAAAGCCACCATCATGAAAAGTGTTGATTGCCTGTTCGGTAGTGCCGCCAGGGGAGGTTACCTTGTTGCGCAGTTCGCTACTGCTTTCAGGGCTCTCCAGAGCCATCTTGGCGGCACCAAATGCGGTCTGAAGTGTCAGCATGCGAGCAGTCTCATCTGGTATCCCCATTTCAACCCCGGCAGCTTCCATCGCCTCCATTAATAGAAAGAAGTAGGCTGGGCCACTTCCAGATAGTGCAGTTACGGCATCAAGTTGGCTCTCTTCACTCAGCCAGGCAGTAATTCCGACAGATCGCATAATGGATTCGGCCAGCTCTTTCTGCTCAGCAGAGACCATAGAGTTGGCATAGAGGCCTGTAGCTCCGCTCTGTAGCAGTGCTGGAGTGTTGGGCATGGTGCGGACTATTGCACAGCCGCCTCCAAGCCATCTTTGCAGGTCGCCCTCTCTGATGCCGGCAGCTATCGAGATAATCAGAGGCGTCCCATTTATGCTGTCACTAATCTCTGCTACAACAGCGCTCATGATCTGAGGCTTAACTGCTAGCACAATAGCATCAACCCCATCTATTGCAGATTTGTTGTCATCAAGAAATGGCACTATTCCAAACTCTCTCTCCATGGTATCCAGAGACTCCTGTTTTGGATCAGATACGTGGATATTGGATCCTGGGCAGTTTCCGGCAACCAGGCCACCAATCAGGCTGAATGCCATATTCCCGCCACCAATAAATGCAATTGTTCTGTTTTTCATAATGGTTGATTCTATCGTTCGCACAAGATCTTGGCCATAGTTTAGTATGCAACATTGTACAGACCAGATTATTTCGCACTAAAATGGTCAGGAAATACTTCATCTTTGTTGATAAGGTGGTACAATCAGCCGATCCTAATGAATTGAAAAGAGGTTTTAGAGTAATGGCAGTAGCAGTAAGTGATGAGTTCAAGATTTCCAGTGATGCTGAGCAGCAGTTAGCAGCTCTTCTGAAGAGTGAAGATAATGATGAGATCAAGGGTGTTCGTATATATGTTGCCGGTAGTGGCTGCAGTGGCACCCAGTGGGGGATGACATTTGCCGACTCAGTAGGGGATGAAGATGCGGTGCTTGAATCTGATGCGCTGAATATCTATGTTGACCCACAGTGCCTGGCAACTCTGGATGGTGTAGAGATTGACTATGTTAATGGCCCACAGGGCCCAAGTTTTGTCTTCAATAACACCAAGGCTCCTGCTGATAGTGGATGCGGAACATGCGGCTCTGCAGGTGGTGGTTGTTCTTAATAATTCATGGCTGGTTTCACAACAACCAAGACAACAATACCAATCAGTAGCAGTGTTGGTATCTCGTTAAATATCCGGTAATAGGTGTGACTTTTCTGATTGTTGCCACTTTTGAACATATTGAGGTATCTCCAACACTGGTAGTGGTAGATTACCAGTAGCAGTACCAATCCAAGCTTGGAGTGGAGCCACCCCGGCATAGTCCACTGCCAAAGCTCTACCATCCAGAATCCAGCCAATAGAGTGAGCACCATGGCCGGGGTCATAATGTAGTAGAAGAGCTTGTGCTCCATGATCTTAAGATTCTGATCCACGGCATCTTCATCTGTCATTGCATGGTAGACAAAGAGACGGGGCAGATAGAAGAGTCCGGCAAACCAGGAGATAAGAGCAAGCAGGTGGATAACCTTGGCAGTAGCAAAACTATCTCTAAAGAGTAGATAGAATATGCCGACAACAACTGCCAGTATTATTGGTTGAACTATTCTCAAAAAGGCTCTATTCATTGATCCATGCTCATCTGTTCATGAGTATCTTAACTGCGCAGAGAGATAATTGGCCACTCTCTCTCTTTTGCCGTATCCATCAATATATTGTCCGGATCAACCGCTACAGGATTATCGACAATTTTCAGTAGAGGAAGATCGTTGTGAGAGTCGCTGTAAAAACAGCTTCCATCCATGGTGACATCCTGCTGTTTAAGCCAGCTGTTTAATCTGTCAATTTTCCCATCCTGATATGACGGAATACCATAAACAGCACCAGTGTACTCTCCATCTATCAACTCTGGATCAGTGGCAATGAGATCTGTAATCCCCAGTATTGAGGCGATTGGTTCTGTAATGAAGCTGTTGGTTGCTGTGATGATCAATAATCTGTCCCCTTTGCGGCGATGAGTATCGATTAACTCGGCAGCCTTGGGTAGAAGAATTGGGTGTATCTCCTCTTCGATGAAATCCTTACGCCACTGTTGCAGTTCTGTGAGCGAGTGGGCAGCAAGGGGTTTGAGCTGAAACTCAAGCCAGTCGTGTATATCAAGACTGCCATGCTGGTACTCTCTATAGAAGCGATCATTCTCTTTTTGATAGAACTCGCCATCTACATAATTGTGACGAATCAGAAATTCCCCCCAAAGGTGGTCGCTGTCCCCACCAATCAGGGTGTTGTCGAGATCAAAAATAGCCAGTGCCATCAGCGCATTGTACAGGAAGCGCCTCCGTTACACTTCTGTGATAGACTCCAATGCAATAGTAAAAACGTTTGATAACAAAAATAATTTGCGTGGTTTGTACAAGTGATTGATGAAAGTGGATATCGTCCCAATGTAGGGATTATTGTCATCAATAGAGAGGGTAAGCTTTTCTGGGGGCGCCGCATTGGCCAGGATGGGTGGCAGTTTCCACAGGGCGGTATTGATGAGAATGAGACACCAGAAGATGCTCTCTACCGAGAGTTGCACGAGGAGATCGGGTTGTTGCCGGAGCATGTTGAGCTGCTGGGACAGACTCGTGGCTGGCTCAAATACAGGCTACCAAAACGCTGTATTCGTGGAGGGCAAAGTCCACTCTGTATAGGACAGAAGCAGAAATGGTTCCTGTTACGCCTGGTTTCACACGACTCGGAGGTGAAGCTGAATAGTGTGAGTCATCCTGAATTTGATGCCTGGCGCTGGGTAGATTACTGGGATCCAATTGGCGATGTTGTCTACTTCAAGCGTAGTGTCTACCGTAATGCACTTTGCGAGCTATCTCACTTGGGTCTACCTAAAGGCGGACGAAGGTTGCCAGACAAGTATCGACTCTCTTGTAGATCAAAAAACAGCAAATCTTAGCCCGCCGAAGATTTAGGGAACCTCTGAAAAAGCTTAATGGGATGGGGGTTTGGGGGAAGGGCTCTATAGGTGTTGTTGTAACATACTGAACCATAACCCTTCCCCCATAGAATAACTTGTAAGGGAGATCTGATTGGGTCACGAAGTGACTTAATCAGAGCCTCCTTAGCTATGCCTTAGTGTTGCTGAAGGATGCTCCACAGAACTTTATCATTGGCACGAAGAGGGATCAGGGTGTCATCTCCAAATGGCAGTTCGGAAGGCACAATCCACTCTTTTCTCTCCAGAGTGATTTTCTCCCTGTTTCTGGGCAGATTATAAAAATCTGCACCATGGAAACTGGCAAATCCCTCTAATTTATCCAGAGCTCCAGCCTGATCAAAGGCCTCTGCATAAAGCTCAACCGCTGCGTGAGCCGTATACATGCCGGCACAGCCGCAACTGCTCTCTTTAGCACTGCGGGAGTGGGGGGCACTATCGGTTCCTGAAAAAAACTTTCTATTGCCGCTGGTCGCAGCTTCAACAAGCGCAACCCGGTGTTGCTCTCGTTTAAGAACGGGAAGACAGTAGTGATGAGGGTTGATTCCGCCACTGAATATGGCGTTTCTATTCATTAATAGATGATGTGCGGTAATGGTTGCCGCAATATTTTCCGATGACTCCTGTACAAACTGGACACCACTGATAGTGGTAATATGCTCAAGCACTATACGTAGCGATGGTAGTCTCTCGGCAAGGGGGGCAAGAGTTTGTTCAATAAAGATAGCCTCACGATCAAATATATCAATCTCTGGATTGGTGACCTCACCATGCACGAGCAGAGGCAGATTAACCTCAGCCATCATCTCAAGGACACCCATGATGTTTGAGATATCGGTTACTCCAGAGTCGGAATTTGTTGTTGCTCCGGCAGGGTATAGTTTGGCTGCTGTAATCTGTCCACTATCGACCGCCGACCTGATCTCTCCAGGATCCGTGTTGTCAGTAAGGTAGAGGGTCATCAGTGGTTCAAATGCCATATGATCTGGTATCTGCGCAAGAATTCTATCTCTATACTGGAGTGCTGCAGTTACAGTTGTTACTGGTGGAGAGAGATTTGGCATTATGATGGCGCGACCAAAGCGTTCTGCACTGTCTCGTACCACCGAGCTCATTGCGTCACCATCTCTGAGATGGAGGTGCCAGTCATCTGGGCGTACAATTGTGATGGAGTTGGTCATTATCAAATCATGTCACAATTTACCGGCTTTTTCCTCTAAAAATAATACCCAAATCCCCAGATAGAAACGTAGGATAATGTGCAACAGATTGATCCATAGAGCAAATTTGATTCCGCGCGGTGTACTTATTGATACACCCAAGGAAGCAAATATTGCTATATGGGTCAAGATGTTGTGCAGTATTCATGTTTCTATCTGTGGATTTGGGTAATAGGTTTCCTTGACCTATTCAGCCAAAAAAACGATCATACTATCCATTAATATTGACTTATTCAGGGTGATGCCTTAATCGTCAATTGCCAACTATTTATATCCAAGAGGCTATCAATGTCAGAGATGAGTGATAAGGATCCACAGGAGACTCAGGAGTGGCTGGAGGCGCTGGAGTCTGTTATTGAATTTGAGGGCTCGGACCGCGCCCACTATCTGATCGAGAAGATGATTGACCGGGCTCGCCGCTCAGGGGCAAACCTGCCCTACAGCTCCAATACAGCCTACGTTAATACCATTCCTGTCGCACAACAGAAGAGGATTCCAGGGGATCAATCACTGGAGCATAAACTGCGTGCATATATTCGCTGGAATGCGATGGCCATCGTAGTCAAGGCAAACCACCGCCCCGGAAATGTGGGCGGCCATATTGCCAGCTTTGCCTCCTCGGCCACCCTCTATGATGTCGGTTTTAACCACTTCTTTCAGGGTAACGATGCAGAGAAGGGGGGAGATCTGGTCTTCTTCCAGGGCCATATCGCCCCCGGGGTCTATTCTCGTGCATATCTGGAGGGGCGCATCACCAGGGAACAGCTGGAAAATTTCCGTTTTGAGTCCGACGGCAAGGGGATCTCGTCATATCCGCACCCCTGGTTGATGCGTGACTTCTGGCAGTTCCCGACAGTCTCCATGGGTCTGGGGCCGATTCAGTCAATCTATCAGGCCCGCTTTATGAAGTACCTCCACCATCGGGAGGTGCTGGATACCGAAGGGCGTCAGGTCTGGGCCTACCTTGGTGATGGTGAGATGGATGAGCCTGAGTCGCTGGGTGCGGTGACCCTGGCTGGGCGTGAGAAGCTCGATAATCTCACCTTTGTCATCAACTGTAACCTGCAGCGGCTGGATGGCCCGGTCCGTGGCAATGGCAAGATTATTCAGGAGCTGGAGGCTCTGTTCCGTGGTGCAGGTTGGAATGTAATCAAGGTTATCTGGGGCTCTGGTTGGGATGCCCTGTTGACGAAAGACAAGAGCGGTCTGCTGCTGAAGCGGATGGAAGAGGTGGTCGATGGTGACTATCAGGCTTACAAATCAAAGGATGGAGCCTTCGTTCGCAAACACTTCTTTGGCAAATATCCGGAGCTGCTTGATCTTGTCTCCGATATGACAGATCAGGATATCTGGAAGCTACAGCGTGGCGGCCACGATCCCCGCAAAATTTATGCAGCCTATAGTGCAGCCAAGGCACACAAGGGGCAGCCCACTGTTATCCTCGCCAAGACGGTCAAGGGGTATGGAATGGGTGAGGCTGGTGAGGGGCAGAATGCAACCCACTCCCAGAAGAAGATGGGGCTGGAGCATATGCGCCGTTTCCGTGACCGCTTCAGTATTCCGGTCTCCGATGCAGAGATGGAGGAGATTCCATTTATCTGCCCGGAGAAGGATAGTGAGGAGCTTAAATATCTCCACCAGCGTCGCAAGGAGTTGGGTGGATATCTACCGGAGCGCAGACAGGATGATGAGCCACTGGAGATTCCGGGGCTGGATGCTTTTGAGGCACTTACCAAGGGCAGTGGCAAACGGGAACTCTCTACCACCATGGCTTTTGTGCGCATGCTCTCTACTTTGGCAAGAGACAAGAAGATCGGTAACCATGTGGTGCCAATCGTCCCGGATGAGGCCCGTACCTTCGGAATGGAGGGGATGTTCCGTCAGCTTGGCATCTACTCCTCGTCTGGTCAGCTCTATGAGCCGGAGGACTCTGACAAAGTAATGTGGTATCGCGAGGATACCAAGGGGCAGATCCTGCAGGAGGGGATCAATGAGGCCGGGGCAATGGCGGAGTGGATGGCAGCAGCCACCTCCTATACCAACCACGGCATCAGCATGATTCCATTCTATATCTACTACTCGATGTTTGGATTCCAGCGTATTGGTGATCTGGCGTGGGCGGCTGGTGATATGCAGGCACGTGGCTTCATGATAGGTGGAACTGCGGGCAGAACCACCCTTAATGGCGAGGGGCTACAGCACCAGGATGGCCATAGCCATATCTTCGCCGGAACCATCCCCAACTGTATCTCCTACGACCCAACCTATACCTATGAGCTAGCAATCATTATTCAGGATGGTCTGCGTCGGATGTATGCAGAGCAGGAGAACGTCTTCTACTATATTGCGGTGATGAACGAGAATTATGCCCACCCAGATATGCCGGAAGGGGTGGAAGAGGGGGTCATCAAGGGGATCTATCCACTTCGCAAGATGGAGAGCGGCACGCTCCACGTCCAGTTGATGGGGAGCGGTGCCATTCTGCGTGAGGTCGAGGCAGCAAGCGAGATGCTGCAGTCCGATTGGGGTGTCACCTCTGATATCTGGAGTGTAACCAGCTTTAACGAGCTGGCGCGAGAGGGACAGGATGTGGCGCGCTGGAATCGACTCCATCCAACCGAAACACCAAGAGAGAGTTTTGTTGCGCAGTCGCTGGCTGAAGCCAGTGGTCCTGTCATCGCCTCTACCGACTATATCCGCCTCTATGCAGAGCAGATTCGTGACTTTATCCCGGGTCATTATGAGACTCTGGGTACGGATGGCTTTGGGCGCAGTGATACCCGCGAGAAGCTGCGAGATTTCTTTGAGGTAGATCGAAATCATGTGGTGGTGGCAGCCCTGAAGGCGCTGGCAGATGAGGACTCAATTGATGGCTCAGTGGTTGCGGAGGCGATCAGCAAGTATGGCATTGATGCTGATCGTGCCAATCCAGTGACTCGATAACAGAGGGGATCAGATAATGGCAGAGATAAGAGAGGTCACTGTTCCCGATATTGGGGACTTCCCGGAGGTTGAGGTAATTGAGGTTCTGGTTGCTGTCGGAGATGAGATCGAGCAGGAGGAGTCACTAATCTCCCTGGAGAGTGACAAGGCAACCATGGAGATCCCCGCCCCGTTTGGTGGGGTGGTGAAAGAGCTTAAGGTCTCTGTTGGAGACAAAGTCTCCGAGGGGGCACTGATCATGATGGTGGAGTCAGCTGAGGAGGCTGCCGTTTCGGAGTCACTGGCTGAATCTCCAGCAGAGTCACAGACAGATAGTGGTGCAGAGCATGCTGCAACTGCCCCATCTCCTGCGGCAGTAACTCCTGCCCAGCAACAGACAGCTACTCCAGCGGCACCGGTTGCTCCGGCGACAGGAGGCAAGGCACACGCATCTCCTGCGATTCGTCGTTTTGCCCGTGAACTCGGGGTGGTGCTCTCCCAGGTTGGAGGGACGGGCCCCAAGGGGAGAATTCTTAAGGAGGATGTAAAGCAGTTTGTGAAGGCGGCACTTTCGGGTGGCGCTACTCCACAGGCTACGGGAAGTGCAATACCGGAAATTACACTTCCAGATTTTTCCAAATTTGGTGAGACTGAGAGCCAGCCACTATCCCGGATCAAGAAGATCTCAGGGAAGCATCTACATGCATGTTGGCTCAATATTCCCCATGTCACCCAGTTTGATGAGGCCGATATAACCAAATTGGAGGAGTTCCGCCAGTCCAACAAGGAGGAGGCGGAAAAACGGGGGGTCAGGCTTACTCCGCTGGTCTTTATCATGAAGGCGGTAGTTGCGGCCCTCAAGGAGTTTCCACAGTTTAACGCCTCTCTCGATCTCGACAATGAGCAGCTGATCATCAAGAACTACTACAATATCGGGGTGGCGGTAGATACCCCGAATGGATTGATGGTGCCGGTAGTCAGAGAGGTGGATCGCAAGGGTGTATACGATCTGGCAGAGGAGTTGATGGAGATCAGTTCACGTGCCCGTGATGGCAAATTGAAGGGCGATGATCTGCAGGGTGGTACCTTCTCCATCTCCAGTCTTGGCGGTATTGGAGGTACCCAGTTCACCCCTATTGTGAACGCCCCTGAGGTGGCAATCCTTGGGGTTGCACGCTCCCAGACCAAGCCAGTATGGAGTGGAACCGAGTTTGAGCCGCGTCTGATGCTACCGTTGGCGCTCTCCTATGATCACCGTGTTATCGATGGTGCAGATGGCGCCCGTTTTATCACCAGGCTCAATCAGCTACTGCGTGAATACTGCAAGGTGCTACTCTGATGACTACAGAAGTAAGAGTGCCGGATATCGGTGATTTTGATGGGGTTGAGGTAATTGAGATCCTGGTTTCACCGGGGGATAGTGTTGCCAAAGAGGATTCACTGATCTCGCTTGAGAGTGACAAAGCGACCATGGAGATCCCATCGCCATACGATGGTACGGTGGGAGAGATCAAGGCATCAATTGGAGACAAGATCTCCGAGGGTGACCTAATTCTTGTAATGGATATCACCTCAGCAGATGGTGCGGCAGACGACAGTGTTGCCGATAGTGATGGTCAACAGACAGCTGAGAGTAGTGAGGATGCTGAAGAAAATAACGGTGCGGTAGCACCACAGGCTGCTACTGCCCCTGCTAGTGATGCAGATATCCATGCAGAGGTACTGGTGCTTGGTTCAGGACCTGGTGGTTATACAGCCGCCTTCCGTGCGGCCGACCTTGGCAAGAAGGTGGTTATGGTTGAGCGTCATCCATCAATAGGTGGGGTCTGCCTAAATGTCGGCTGTATTCCATCCAAGGCACTACTTCACACTGCACAGGTTCTCAATGAGGCCAACTCCATGGCTGACCACGGGGTTCGTTTCAGTAAGCCCGAGATTGATCTTGATGAGATTCGCTCCTGGAAGGATGGGGTTGTTACCCGTCTTACCGGTGGCCTGGGGATGCTGGCAAAACAGCGCAAGGTTGAGGTGGTTACCGGGGAGGGTAGGTTCACCTCCCCCAATACCATCGCGGTCGAGACCGCAGATGGGGAGAAGAGTATCTCTTTTGAGCATTCCATTATTGCGGCAGGTTCTCGCTCTGTGGAGATCCCGGTCTTTCCGCACGATGATCCACGGGTCTGGGACTCCACCGATGCACTGCGTCTCAAGGAGATTCCGGGGCGCCTGTTAATTGTTGGTGGTGGGATTATCGGCCTGGAGATGGCGACCGTCTATGAGGCGCTGGGTTCAAAGATCACCGTGGTGGAGATGCAGGATTCACTAATTCCAGGTGCGGACAAGGATATTATCCGTCCACTACAGAGGCGGATCGGTAAAAAATATGAAAACATCTATCTCAAGACCAGGGTGTCGGCGATGGAGGCCACGGACAGTGGTATAAAGGTCAGTTTTGAAGGGGCCAAGGCTCCTGAAGAGGATCTATTTGATGCGGTGCTGGTCTCTGTTGGACGCGCTCCAAATGGAAAACTGATCGATGCAGAGAAGGCGGGTGTAGTTGTTGATGAATGGGGGTTTATTCCCGCAGATGGACAGATGAGAACCAATGTCCCCCATATTTTTGCTATCGGTGACATTGTTGGACAGCCGATGCTGGCTCACAAGGCGACCCATGAGGCAAAGGTGGCAGCAGAGGTGATTGCTGGTCACAAGTCGGTGTTTGAACCGCTGACCATTCCAGCCGTAGCCTATACCGACCCTGAGGTGGCATGGGCTGGGCTGACCGAGATTGAGGCCAAGGCGCAGGGGATTGACTATATAAAAGGGGCCTTCCCCTGGGCCGCTAGTGGCCGCAGTCTCAGTATCGGTCGAGATGAGGGGCTGACCAAGGCATTGTTTGACAAGGAGACAGGCCGCCTGATCGGTGCCGCCATGGTTGGAACCAATGCTGGCGAACTGATTGCCGAGGCTGTACTGGGAATCGAGATGGGTTCGGATATGGAGGATATTGGCCTAACCATCCATCCACACCCAACCCTCTCCGAGACCCTCTGTTTTGCCGCGGAGATGGCTGAGGGGACCATTACAGATCTGATGCCTCCAAAGAAGAGATAGAGCCACCTGGTTCCACAAGTTATTTTCTTCAGTTGCGCGTAATCACTGATACGCGACGCCTTCAGAAAATCCCTTGTGAAACCAATATCCTGCGCGATAATCACGCGAATTTATGAAACATCCAGGTTAGTTACCGGTAGAATATCCAAAAAATTCAGGGAAACAGACAGATGTCAGAAATAAAGAAAGTTGTGCTCGCCTACTCTGGCGGGCTGGATACCTCCATCATTCTCAAGTGGCTGGAGGATGTCTATGGTTGTGAGGTAGTCACCTTTACGGCAGATATTGGCCAAGGGGAGGAGGTAGAGCCTGCTCGTGCCAAGGCAGAGGCGATGGGGGTCAAGGAGATCTATATCGATGATCTGCGAGAGGAGTATGCTCGTGATTTTGTCTTCCCAATGTTTCGTGCCAACGCGATCTACGAGGGAGAGTATCTGCTGGGGACCTCGATTGCGCGTCCGCTGATCTCCAAACGTCTGGTGGAGATTGCGCAGGAGACCGGGGCCGATGCCATTGCCCATGGGGCAACCGGAAAGGGAAATGATCAGGTCCGTTTTGAGCTGGGGGCATATGCATTGATGCCGGATGTGAAGATTATTGCGCCGTGGCGGGAGTGGGATCTCAACTCACGCTCCAAGCTTATGGCCTATGCAGAGGAGCATAATATTGAGGTCGATTTTGCCAAGCAGGGCAAAAAATCACCATACTCGATGGATGCAAACCTGCTCCATATATCCTATGAGGGGGATATCCTGGAGGATCCATGGAATGAGCCTGAGGATGATATGTGGCGCTGGAGTGTCTCCCCAGAAAATGCACCGGACACCCCAACCTATATAGAGATCGATTTCGAGAAGGGTGACCCGACAGCAATCGATGGAGAGGCGATGAGTCCGGCAACCATTATGGAGACTCTCAACAAACTGGGTGGTGATAACGGTATTGGCCGTGACGATATTGTAGAGAACCGCTATGTGGGGATGAAGTCCCGTGGCTGTTACGAGACCCCAGGGGGAACAATCCTGCTGAAGGCGCACCGGGCGATGGAGTCACTGACCCTGGATCGCGAGGCAGCCCACCTCAAGGATGAGATGATGCCCCGTTATGCTGAGCTGGTCTATAACGGCTACTGGTGGTCACCTGAGCGTACCATGCTACAGGCGGCAATTGACGAGACCCAGAAGACCGTCAATGGCACGGTTCGTCTTAAACTATACAAGGGCAATGTAATTGTGGTGGGGCGCAAGTCCGAGAGCAACAGCCTCTTCAGTGAGGAGATTGCCACCTTTGAGGATGATGCCGGTGCTTATGACCAGAAGGATGCAGAGGGCTTTATCCGTCTTAACTCACTGCGACTGCGGATTGGTGCCAAGCAGAAAGGGTGATGTTGGTCTGGGGGGAAGGGGTCATGGTGTTATGAACTCCTCGACAAGTTTTCAACTTCACTTACGGAATTCATAACACCATGACCCCTTCAGTCCGTACAGTATTCACAAACCCGACCCACTTCTTTGCTTTTGGGTTTGGATCCGGGTTGGCACCATTTGCTCCTGGAACCGTTGGTACCCTTGTGGCTGTCCCACTCTATCTGTTGATAGAGCCACTCTCACTCCCTGCCTATCTGCTGGTGGTTGTGCTGGCATTTCTGTTTGGGGTCTGGGTCTGCGGACGTGCCGGTGATGATCTTGGGGTTCATGACCATGGAGGAATAGTATGGGATGAGTTCGTCGGTTTATGGGTAACCATGATCGCAGCCCCTGCCGGCTGGCACTGGATTGTGGCTGGATTTCTGCTGTTTCGGCTATTTGATATCTGGAAGCCATGGCCAATCAGTTGGGCTGATCGGCAGGTCTCTGGTGGTCTTGGGGTTATGCTGGATGATCTGATTGCGGGTGGCTACGCTTTTGTAGTGCTCCAGATTGTCTACAATATCTGATCCAGTCTAATCTCGAGATTTTCTCCATCTACCGTAGTTGCAGAGAGATATTCACCATCACTTCTTGTATTCAGATCGGTGAGGTTTAGTAGTTCATCTCTGGACTCGCCAGATTCACCTGTCCAACATATTCTGGTGGGAGTACGGCGCATTATGGCCAACTCATACTCACTATGGATGGCGCAGGATACAGGGGTATATTCAGTCACTGGCCCAGCAGAAATTCAAGTAGCGCCTTCTGTGCATGGAGACGGTTCTCGGCCTCATCCCAGACTACACTCTGAGCTCCATCGATCACCTCACTGCTGACCTCCTCTCCACGAT
This sequence comes from Candidatus Thiopontia autotrophica, assembly GCF_982804495.1. Lineage (NCBI taxonomy): Bacteria > Pseudomonadati > Pseudomonadota > Gammaproteobacteria > Candidatus Thiopontia > Candidatus Thiopontia autotrophica. The sequence goes on from NZ_CEYDPX010000011.1 coordinate 42,290, forward strand.
GGGCAGGTAGGCAGTGCATGAATAGGGTATCAGGTTTTGCATGGGCCATCAGCTCTTCATTGACCTGATATCCCTTGAAAACCTCATTGCGGGCGCTACTCTCATCCTCCTGCCCCATACTGGCCCATACGTCTGTGACTATCAGGTCGGCGTTCGTAACAGCCGCAACCGGATCTGTCATCATGGTGATATGTGACTCGGTGGCGGCAATAACCTCAGCTTTTGGAGTGTATCCCTCTGGGGTCGCAATATTTAGATGGAAGCCAAACTGGAGCGCGGCATTCATGTAGGAGTGACACATATTATTGCCGTCTCCTATCCAGGCAACACTCTTTCCATGAATTGATCCACGGTGTTCTACATAGGCCTGAATATCTGCCAACAGTTGGCATGGATGGTAGTCATCAGTCAATGCATTGATCACCGGGACAGATGAGTACTCGGCAAATGTCTTCACTTTTTCATGTTCAAAAGTGCGAATCATGACAGCATCAACCATGCTGGATAGCACTCGTGCACTATCCTCAATAGGTTCTCCACGACCCAGCTGTGTATCTCGTGGGGAGAGGAAGATGGCGCTGCCCCCAAATTGGGCCATGCCAGCTTCAAATGAGACTCTGGTACGGGTGGATGATTTTTCAAATATCATTCCCAGCACCTGGTTCTTCAGGGGTTCATATATCTCACCTGCGTGTTGCATCTTCTTCAGTTCAATAGCGCGCTGAATAATGTTATTCAGATCTTCAGTTGAGAGATCCAGCAGGGTCAGAAAGTGACGTGGAGAAGTTGAGCTCATGATTTGCTCTCCTCTTTATTGGTCGTTGTGAACTGGTTTATTAATAGAGCCACCTGTTCGGCAATCTGGTCAGCCTCATCATTACTCAGGATAAGTGGTGGAAGTAATCTGACTACACTGTCTGCAGTCACATTTAAGAGTAGCCCATGTTCCAGTGCATTGCCTACGATGGGAGCACACGGCTGATTAAGTTCGATGCCGATCATCAATCCCAGATTGCGTATATCGGTAACAGATGAGTTCTCTTTCAGTTTTGTCCTCAGTCCCTGTGTGATCCGCTCTCCCAGTGATGTTGCACGCTCCAGGAGCTGCTCCTGTTCCATAGTGCTAATAACAGCCATGGCGCCACGCGTCACCAGCGGATTTCCACCAAAGGTTGATCCGTGCATTCCAGGCTTGAAGAGCTGTGTAGCATTTCCATGGGTTAGACACGCACCAATTGGCAGTCCATTACCAAGCCCTTTGGCAAGGGTGATGACATCTGGCGTGATTGAACTATGCTGGAAACCAAACCACTTTCCGGTACGCCCCATTCCGGTTTGAACCTCATCCAGCATCATTAACCAGCCATTTTTATCACAGAGCGCTCTGACTCCAGCCAGATATTCTGAGTCGGGAATTCGTATTCCCCCCTCGCCCTGTACAGGTTCGAGCAGAATGGCAGATATACCCCTTGAATTTGTTGCGATCTCTTGCAGGGCATCCAGATTATTGTATGGGGCACGGATAAAACCGGAGACCAGAGGTTCAAAACCCGCCTGTACCTTGCGGTTTCCTGTGGCCGTGAGTGTTGCCATGGTGCGTCCATGGAAACTGCCTTTGGCCACGATGACAGATGGTGAATCAATCCCCTTGTTATGGCCATGAAGACGTGCCAGTTTGATCGCAGCCTCATTGGCCTCTGCACCGGAGTTGCCAAAAAAGACACTCTCCATTCCGGAGATCTCACACAGTTTGTCTGCCAACTGCTGTTGGTTGGGGATTCCATATAGATTGGATGTATGAAGCAGGGTAGCAGCCTGATCACAGATAGCCTCAGTTACTGCCGGGTGGCTATGTCCCAGCCCGCAGACTGCAATACCACTTAGGGCATCAAGATATTTTTTATCTGCCTGATCCCATAACCAGGCTCCTTCTCCTCTGACAAATGAGACAGGGAGTCGCCCATAGGTGGGCATAATGGTGTTACTCATAACCTTCTAAAACAACCTTCTAAAACTTTATTGCTTTCCAAAAATAAAAAACGGCAGCCTCAAAATGATGCTACCGATCAGTTGAATAGATATTGTAATGATTGTTTGTGGTTTGGCAACAGATAAAAAAAACCCGGCCAGAGCCGGGTTTTATATAGAGCCTGAACCCACGGATCCAGGCAGAGGTTACAGTATCTTCTCTAAAATGGGAGGCCGTGACCAAATCCTGTCATCCCAATTAGCATGGGAAATGAGAGTAGCGTATTGGTGCGTGATGCCATGAGAGCAACCACCTTGGCCTTTGCAATCTCATCTGCAGTAGCCTCTTTCATTCCCAGAATCTTCTGCTGGTTTGGCCAGATAAGAAACCATACATTGAACAGCATGATTGTTCCCAGCCACGCCCCCATACCGATCACCTGCCATCCCTCTGACATGGTGAACGCCCCAACCAGGCCACCCATATGTTGAAGAGCCCCTACTCCTGTAATCCATGTGAGTACAGCAGCCCAGCGAAACCAGAAGAGAGCACGTGGTGCAATATACTTGTTGATTGCGGCAGGCCCAGGATCTCCATCAGCCAGTGCCTCGCCAACACCAGGAACCTGAATAGCATTGAAATAGTAGAGCAGGCCAATCCACGTGATACCAACAATTGCATGGAGCCATACATTAATCTCCAGTGCGTTGACTGCGTAGACAATTACCCCCTCACTGTTTGGGGTTTTTAAAAGTACAACAAGCACCAGTGCCAAGGCTATGCCAGCAACCACAGTACCAATTCGTGTTTTTAGTGGATTCATTTTTTATCTATCTCCAGTCAGTTTAAAGACAATAACGCAGTAATTTTGTCAAGTATTATAGGCTGTTTTAGAGAAATTGCAATAGTTGTGTGTGAATTTATCCGGAACAGATCGATTCGTCACTTTTTCATCCAGCAACCACCTGAACTCCTGGACATTTTTCTAATGAAACTGTAGGTTGCAACCACAATGAATGCAATTGATCTAACAATATTTTCCAGTCGTATTGAGTCTGTCTGTGATGAGATGGGTGCAGTACTGCGTCGCTCAGCATTCTCTCCAAACATTCGTGATCGACTGGATTATTCATGTGCCATTTTTGATGCGGACGGGGAGCTCTGTGCGCAGGCAGCACATATTCCTGTCCATTTGGGCAGTATGGCCTTTGCAATGAGAGATATTGTCTCCAGAATGGAGTGGCAGGATGGTGATCTGGTTATCCTTAATGATCCATTTCTTGGTGGAACCCATCTGCCTGATGTAACCATGATATCCCCGGTTTTGGTGAGTAACGAACATCTTGGTTTCGTGGTCAACCGTGCTCATCATGCAGATATAGGGGCAGATACTCCAGGGTCTATGCCCATATCCAGCCATCTTGATGAGGAGGGAACAGTTATTCCTCCGGGATATCTGCTACGGAAAGATAAAATTCAGCAAACCCTATACTCAGAAATACTCTCCACACTTCGTAATCCAGAGCTCTCACAGGGTGATTTTGAGGCACAGATTAGTGCCAACAGAGCGGGAATGGCCCGTCTGCAGGGGTGGATTTCTCAGCTTGGTGTTGAGGAGTTCAGAGTTGGACTCTCGGAGTTGAATAGTTATGCTGAACGCCTCTCATCAACGGCACTGAAACAGATTCCCGATGGAATTTACAGTTTTGAGGACCGGATGGAGGATGATGGAGCGGGAAATAGAGATCTGCCAATCAAAGTCTCTATCGAGGTGGAGGGAGGTAGAATAAATGTGGATTTCTCTGGTACAACCGAGCAGACGGGTGGAAATATTAACTGCCCACTCTCGGTTGCTGCAGCTGGTGTCTATTATGTTTTTCGTTCTCTTATGCCGCCACAGACACCGGCAGCAGCAGGCAGCTTTCGTGCCATTACGGTGACGGCCCCAAAAGGGTCACTGCTGAATGCTGACAGGCCAGCAGCAGTTGCTGCAGGTAATGTGGAGACCAGTAGTCGTGTGGTGGATGTAGTTATCGGGGCTCTGGTACAGGCAGTACCAGAAAAGATGGCAGCAGCAAGCCAGGGGACAATGAATAATGTCGCCATGGGCGGAGTGGTCAACAAAAGGCACTGGGACTACTATGAGACTATTGGTGGTGGAATGGGTGCCAGCCTTAATGGGAGAGGCCTGTCTGCGGTTCAGACTCATATGACCAATACACTTAATACTCCTGTAGAGGTTCTGGAGATGAGCACACCATTGCAATTAACTGAGTATGCTGTACGTCGTGGTAGTGGTGGGGATGGGGACCATTCTGGTGGAGATGGAATTGTACGAACATTTAAATTTCTTGAAGAGACCACAGTGACCCTGTTGACGGAACGGAGAGAGATATCCCCATGGGGAGTTGATGGTGGCAGTCAGGGGCAGAGTGGAAGAAATATGCTGGATGGAGAGTTATTGCCAGCAAAATGTTCGATATTGGTAGATGCTGGTCAGATATTGTCCATTGAGACTCCCGGAGGTGGAGGTGCGGGTTACGGTTGACTTGATCGTGAGTTAACAGAGTGCCCTAAATTTTTATGTGTGGAATATGTGGTGAATTGAGGCTGGATGGCTCCAGGCCTGAGCAGTCAGTTATGGAGCGCATGTTGCAGTCGTTGCGCCCTCGTGGGCCTGATGATGAGGGCATATGGCATCAGGGGGCACTACAATTTGGACATCGACGTCTCTCTATAATAGATCTCTCGCAAAGGGCTCACCAACCCATGGTTGATGAGATTAGCGGACTTTCGATCGTCTTTAATGGAACCATCTATAACTATATGGAGCTTCGAGCGGAGCTGGCTACTCTGGGCTATCAATTCCACTCCAGTGGAGATACCGAGGTCATTCTGAAGGCATTTCATGCCTGGGGGCGAGACTGTGTGGAGAGATTCACTGGGATGTTTGCCTTTGCCATCTGGGACTCTAATAAAGAGCAGCTGCACCTGGTGCGTGATCGAGTTGGAATCAAGCCGCTCTACTGGGCAAAAGATGGAAATCGCCTGCTTTTTGCCTCCACCTTGCCGGCGCTGTTGGCAGCGGGTGGTGTTAATACTGAATTTGATGCGGTGGCACTGCATCACCATTTTACTCTCCATGCGGTTGTACCGGCACCGAGAACCCTGTTTCGTGATATCCACAAGCTGGAACCGGCACATTGGGTAGAGTGTTCACTTGATGGCGGAGTGACCAAAAGACGCTATTGGGGTCTGCGTGCAGTTAGATCAGCACATACCAAAAGTGAGTGGGAGTGGGCTGAGGAGGTACGAGAATCTCTGAGCAATGCGATAGAGCGGAGACGTGCGGCCTCGGATCTGCCGGTTGGAGTGTTGTTGTCAGGCGGGCTGGATTCAAGTCTTCTGGTAGGGATGCTGGCAGAGGCTGGTCATAAGGATATTAGAACCTTCTCCATCGGCTTTGAGGATTCCCTGGAAGAGAGTGGCAGTGAATTTGAGTATTCCGATGCGGTAGTGGAGAGATTCAGTACCAGACACCAAAAAATTGTTATCTCCAATAGTGAGGTTTTACCTCGTCTGATTGAGTCTGTGGATGCAATGTCAGAGCCAATGTTTGGGCAGGATGCGATTGGCTTTTATCTGCTGGCTGAACAGGTATCAAAAGAGATTAGTGTTGTACTTAGTGGTCAGGGGGCTGATGAAGTTTTTGGAGGATATTTCTGGTATCCATTGATGGAACAGGCATCTGGTGATCCAGTTGACCGTTTTCGTCGTTACTACTTTGATCGAGACCATGGAGAGATTCTGGATATGTTGTCTCCGGAGTTTCATGGAGAGGATTATAGTGCCAGTTTGATGAGAGATATGCTGGAGGCACCGGGAGCGGATAGCTTTATGGATCAGGTGTTGCGTGCAGACAGCACTACACTGGTGATTGATGATCCTGTCAAACGGGTGGACAATATGACGATGGCGTGGGGGCTGGAGGCTCGGGTCCCTTTTTTGGACCACCATCTTCTGGAGCTGGCAGCAAAGATCCCGCCAGAATTGAAGTTGAAACACCATGGCAAGGGGCCGCTGAAGTTGATCTCCAGAGGCCTGTTGCCGGATTCGGTAATTGATCGTCCCAAGGGGTACTTTCCAATGCCTGCCCTGAAGTATGTGAGAGGAGAGTTTCTGGAATTTATGCGTGATATTCTGGGGTCACAGGCCTCTCTTGAGCGTGGACTGTATAGGAGGGAATATGTGGATGCTATGCTGAAAAACCCCATGTCAGACGATAGCTTTACCAGAATAAAGGGAAGTAAATTGTGGCAGCTTGCGTTAACGGAGCAGTGGCTGCAAAGACACATTA
>NZ_CEYDPX010000012.1:0-32340 GCF_982804495.1 Candidatus Thiopontia autotrophica
GACTTGTGGTAATATTCTCACCCACAAAATTTTGGGTTTGGTGTGGATTCTGTTTGGATCCACCTTTTTATTTTCGGAGAAACTGTATGAGTACAGAGACTGTAGATCTGGGTAAGCGCCGCTTTCTGACGGCTGCGACCTCTGCAGTGAGCGCAGTAGGGGTCGGCTTTGTAGCTGTTCCTTTCGTTAAGTCCATGAATCCTAGTGCGAGAGCACAGGCGGCTGGCGCTCCTGTTGAGGCAAATATAAGCAAGTTGGAGCCGGGGCAGATGATGACTGTCGAATGGCGTGGCAAGCCGGTATGGATTGTTCGTCGTACTCAGGAGACCCTGGATACTCTGAAAACATTTGATGGTATTCTGCGTGACCCGGCATCAGATGAGTCGGATCAACCTGATTACTGTAAAAATGATTCTCGCGCCATCAAGCCTGAGTACCTGGTAACTGTTGGAATATGTACCCATCTTGGATGTTCTCCAACTTTCCGTCCAGAGATGGCTCCAGCTGACCTCGGTCCAGATTGGAAGGGTGGTTTCTTCTGCCCATGTCATGGCTCCCGTTTCGATTTGGCTGGACGGGTCTACGCAGGGGTACCAGCACCTACAAACCTGGTTGTCCCTCCTCATAAATATATCAGTGATTCCAAAGTGCTGATTGGTGTAGATCAAGGAGTAGCGTAATGGGACTTAGAAATACAGAAGCAACCGGCGTACTGGGCTGGTTTGATCAACGCTTTCCGCTGCTGAAAGTTTGGAATGAGCATCTGGCACAGTACTATGCGCCAAAGAATTTCAATTTCTGGTACTTCTTCGGATCACTGGCTATGCTGGTGCTGGTGTTGCAGATTGTGACTGGAATTTTCCTTACCATGAACTACAAGCCTGATGCAGAGCTGGCCTTTGCTTCGGTTGAATATATTATGCGTGATGTGGAGTGGGGCTGGTTGATGCGTTACATGCACTCTACCGGTGCCTCAATGTTCTTTGTGGTTATCTATATGCATATGTTCCGTGGGCTTATGTACGGATCCTATCGCAAGCCCCGTGAATTGATCTGGGTCTTCGGTATGGTGATCTATGTCGCCTTGATGGCGGAGGCCTTTATGGGTTATCTGCTACCTTGGGGCCAGATGTCCTACTGGGGTGCGCAGGTTATTATCTCCCTGTTTGGTGCAATTCCATACGTAGGTGAGGAGATCGCCCTGTGGATTCGTGGTGACTTCGTTATTGCTGACGCCACTCTGAACCGCTTCTTTGCATTCCACGTTATCGCGGTACCGCTGGTGCTGGCTATGCTGGTATTCCTGCACATCATTGCACTGCATGCAGTTGGATCAAACAACCCTGACGGCATTGAGATCAAGGATGGTCCAAAAGGAAACCGCTGGAGTGATACAGCACCTACAGATGGAATCCCATTCCACCCATACTACTCTGTCAAGGATATTGTTGGCGTGGTTGTCTTCCTGATGATCTTCTCTGCCATCATGTTCTTCGTGCCGGAGATGGGGGGCTGGTTCCTGGAGAAGGACAATTTTGTCCCTGCAGATCCATTGAAGACTCCGGAGCACATCGTTCCGCTCTGGTATTTCACCGCATTCTACGCAATTCTACGTGCAGTGCCTGATAAGTTCCTTGGGGTTATGGCGATGTTTGGAGCAATTATTGTGCTCTTCCTGCTGCCGTGGCTGGATCGTAGTCCGGTTAAATCCATCAAGTACAAGGGGATGATCTCCAAGGTTACTCTGGCAATCTTCGTGGTCACTTTTATTGTCCTCTCATGGTTGGGAACACAGCCAGCGACACCAACAGCAACCATGTTTGCACGAATCTTCTCTGTACTCTACTTCGCCTTCTTCCTGTTGATGCCTTTCTACTCGAAGATGGATAAGACGAAGCCGGTACCTGAGCGTCTGCCAGAGCATTAAGGAGAACAATCGATGAAAAAGATGATGAAAAAAATCAATACACTGTTGCTTGTAATTCTCCCAACATTTGCTCTTGCATCTGGCGGCGGAGTGCATCTGGATCATGCGCCTGTGGATGTTACTGACCACGAGTCGCTGAAGAGAGGTGCCAAGCTGTTTATGAATTACTGTCTCAGCTGTCACTCTGCCAAGTTTATGCGTTACAAGAGAATGGCAGATGATCTGGGTATGGAAGATAGTGAGGTTCTGGAGAATCTGGTCTACACAGGTGCTAAAATCCATGACACTATGGAGATCGCAATGCCCGAATCGGATGCTGCTGCCTGGTTTGGAACAACTCCACCGGACCTGAGCGTGATCTCACGTTCTCGTGGAGCAGACTGGTTGTATACCTATCTGCGAGGGTTTTATGTGGATACATCACGCCCAATGGGGGTAAATAACATTGTATTCCAGGATGTTGGTATGCCTCATGTGCTGGAGGGGTTGCAGGGCAAGCAATATCTTCAGGAGGAGAAGGTGAATATGGCTTATGGTGGTGAGAAGGTTACCGAAAAACTGGTTGCCGATGGCTCCGGAAGCATGACGCCAGCAGAATATGACAAGGCTGTTGGTGATCTGGTTAATTTCCTGGTATACGTTGGCGAGCCTGCCAAAGAATACCGAGAGACTCTGGGTTGGTATGTGCTTGCCTTCCTGTTGATTCTATTGGTTCTCTCCTACCGTTTGAAGAAGGAATACTGGAAAGACGTACACTAATCCACTGTTACATTGGGTTGATGAAACCCCGGACTCGGCATCGTCTGTTGAGTCCGGGGTTTTGTCTTGATACAAGAGCAGTCTCAGGCTGCCAAAACAGTCCAAATATCATCTGATATTTGTAGAGACAGAGTTGATAACAAGGAAAAGTTATGACAATTGCAAGCAGGCACTCAGTAATGATGCTTTTCTCAGGGCCTTTGGATGCCATGAGTCACAGGGTAAGGATTGTGATGGCAGAGAAGGGGATTACTCATGAAACAGAGAGTGTTGATCTCTCTGATCCTCAGGAGGACTTTATTGAGTTGAGTCCATACCAGATACTACCGACTATTGCCGACAGAGATCTTACCCTTTTTGGTTCCAGAGTAATTATGGAGTATCTGGACGAGAGATTTCCTCATCCTCCACTAATGCCGGTTGATCCTGTGGCAAGGGCAAATGATCGTCTAATGATCGACAGGATTGATCGAGACTGGTTAGTACGGATGGAAGAGATTGAGTTTGGTAGTGACAAGGTGGCAAAGCAGGCAAGGAAGGAGTTGACAGAGAGCCTTACAATGTTGGCACCGCTATTCAAGCAACATAAATATTTTATGAGCGATGAGTTCTCCCTGGTGGATTGTAGTCTGGCTCCTATCCTGTGGAGACTGAAGTCCATGAAGATTGCTCTGCCAACCTCAGCAAGTGCAGTTATGGAGTATGCAGAGCGTATATTTGATCGTGACTCATTCCTCGATAGCCTGACTGAGGAGGAGCGTGAGCTAGATGAGTGAGAAATCACAGTCCGGCCAGGAGATGAGCTCCAGTCGTCCATATATGATCCGTGCGATACATGAGTGGATTAGTGATAATGGGATGACACCATATATTGTTGTTGATGCAACAGATTCCATGGTTACGGTTCCTGTGGCTCATGTTGATGATGACAAGATTGTTCTGAATAGCAGTTACAGTGCAGTATCAGGGTTGTCTATAGAGAATGACTGGATCAGCTTTAGTGCCAGGTTTTCCGGTGCATCTGAACATATTTCTTTTCCTCCATCTGCGGTTCGTGCAATCTATGCACAGGAAAATGGTCAGGGAATGATCTTTCCGGAGGCGGTGGAGGAGAAACAGGGCAATCAAGATGGCGGTGTTTCAGAGAAGAGTGCCCCAGCTCTCAAAATCGTAAAGTAGGAGTGCGGTAACAGCTACTGCTGAGGCCCTTTGCCAGGATTCAGTATACTGTCTGGATCAAATAGCAGTTTGATTTCGCTCATGAGTCTCCGCTCGGTGTCTGGAATCTCACGAGAAACAAATTTCTGCTTTATCAATCCAACCCCATGTTCTCCGGAGATTGACCCATTCAGTTCAAGAACAGTCTGAAAGATCTCATCAAGGCACTCCTCGGCACGCGCCATCTCGGCAGAATCATCTGGATTTATCAGCAGATTGGTGTGGAGGTTTCCATTTCCAGCGTGACCGAAATTGGCAATCATGATCTGGTGTTTGGTAGACAGTGAGTCTATTGATGCAATAAGTTCAGGTATGCTGGAGACAGGTACAACAATATCCTCATTTATCTTTTTGGGAGATACCTCTCTCAGGCGTGGGGAGAGTATTTTGCGTGCTTTCCAGAGCTGTTTGACCTCAGCTTCAGTGGAAGCGAGGTAAAAATCCACCATCCCGCTATTTGTGGCACTGGCCTGAAGTGCCTCGGCAGCCTCCTTAACGCTCTCAATTGATCCATCTGCCTCTATCATCAGCATTGCCCCTGCCTCTGCGGGAAAGTCACTGCCGAGCTGTGATCTGATCAGGCCAAGACTATTGCTGTCCATGAACTCCAGCGCGCTTGGGGTGAACGGCTGGGCCATGATCGCTGCAACTGCATCAGCAGCGCTCTGCATGTCTCGATAGAGTGCACGCATCAGGCTACTTTTTTGCTGTTTGGGCAGTAGCTTGAGAGTCGCCTCCGTTACTATTGCCAATGTACCCTCTGAGCCCACTATTAGACGGGTAAGATCATACCCTACAGCCCATTTCGTGGTTTCTGTTCCTGTCTTGATCTCCTTGCCATCTCCAGTAACAGCTCTTAGTCCAAGTATGTTTTCCCGGACAGTTCCATATTTGACGGCACGAGGGCCGGCAGAGCCGCAGGCGATGTTTCCCCCAACACTACAGAATGAACTACTACTTGGGTCTGGAGCCCAGAAAAAGCCGTGACGCGATGCCTCTTGTTGTACCTCCTGGTTTGTTACACCAGGCTGAACAATCATCAATCTGTTGTCTGTATCGACCCTAATGATACTCCTCATTCTCTCTGTCGAGAGCACGATTCCGTGATCTTCTGGTACTGCCGCACCGGAGGTCCCGCTGCCTCTTCCGCGAGGGGTTATGGGGATATGGTGTTCTCTGCAGACCCTGACTATCTCAACAACCTGGTTGTGGGTAGAGGGAAGAAGAGCTGCTTCAGGTATGGTGGAGATCCGGCTGTTGTCGTAGCTGTAGCTCAGTAGGTCAGCACTGTCATCCAGCAATCCATCGTCACCAACGATGGATCTAAACCGGGAGAGAATAGATGCATCCACTCTGATATTTTGTCAGGACTGTATCTGTAATGTGGTTGGTTAGTCTGTGTATTCGAAGAGTTTCACAATTTTCTGGACGCCACTTATCCCCTGAGTAATGGTAACGGCAGATGCCCCCTCTGCGCGAGTAACGAGCCCCATCAAATAGGTGCTCCCGTTCTCGGTAACCACCTTTATCTTGCTGGCTGGAAAGTTCTCCTCTCCCAGCATGGATGCCTTGATACGGGTGGTTAGCATGGTATCACTGGTTCTGGTCAGGAATGAGCTGGGCGCAGCCACTGTAACCATATTATGGATTCGTCGCACCTTTGGCATGGATTTTATAACTCTCTCAACATCGATTTTGAGTTTGTCGGTTGGAGCCTCTCCTGAAATCAGCACAATACCGTTATAGCTGGTAATGTTTATATGGGTCTTGTCTGCCAGTTCAGGATCCTCGTTGATCACATAGCCGGCCGCATGTTCAATGCTCCAGTTGTCATCAAGGATTGAGCCCATTGATCTCTGATCAGCAGATGTTACTGCCGCACCACCACCTGTAGTGGCCAGTGTTGCTGTAGTGGAGCACCCCTGCAGGTAGATGAAGATAGAGAGAAAGATGGTTGTAGAGAATATTTTTTGTAACATGGCCTTTTCCGGAGTTTTGTTTCTATGGCACATTGGAGTATATACTAATTATCTCCAGGCCAGAAAGCCTCTTCTATCCAGCTGAACTTGTAGTGATCTTGTTCACGGATTACAGAGACCACATCAAACCGAATGGACCACTCCTCGTATTGCGGGTTTCTCTGTAGATAATGGAGAGCAGTTCTGGATAGTTTATGCTGTTTTGCAGAGGTAACCGTGTCTGCGCCACTTCCATAATCTCGATTATTGCGTAAGCGCACCTCCACAAAGATGATGGTTGATTGATCAGATCTCATAATCAGGTCAATCTCCCCGGCCTTGCAGCTATAGTTCGAGGTTATTGGTATCAATCCGCTCTGTTGCAGAAACTCGGATACAGCCATCTCTGCATCATGGCCAGCCATGGATGAGGTTATGGTTTTATTTATTGGCAGTCTCTGTTTCAATAGTGGCACAGGATTTGGGTGTTAGTATCATTGGAATGGATCAGGGGATTATAAGGCTGTGAGTGGTGTACTGTATATCGTGACTACACCGATAGGAAATCTCGGTGATTTCTCTCCGCGTGGGCAGCAGACACTTTCATCCGTTGACCTGATTGTAGCTGAAGATACTCGCCACAGCCGAAATCTGCTGAACTATTTTGGAATTGATAAGCCTCTTTTTTCACTACATGAACATAATGAGGTAAACCGGATTGACTCTCTGATCCAGAGGTTGCTGCAGGGCGACTCTGTTGCGCAGATAAGTGATGCAGGAACGCCACTTATCAATGACCCGGGATACCTGTTGGCGCGAAGAGCACGCGAAGAGGGTATTGAGATAACAGCAATTCCCGGCCCAAGCGCTCCTGTTGTTGCGCTTTCGCTATCCGGCCTTCCGGTCAACCGCTTCAGCTTTGAGGGGTTTATACCTTCACGTGCAGTAGCCAGGGAGCAGTTCTTGCAGCAGCTTGCTGCCGAAACACGAACCCTGATTTTTTTTGAGTCACCCCGGAGAGTTGTGGAGTCGTTACAAGCCATGAGGAGCTGTTTTGGCCCGGAAAGAAGAGTATCGGTTGCCAGAGAGTTGACCAAAATTCATGAGTCAGTCCATACCGCTCCACTTTGTGAGTTGATTGAGTGGATGGAGAGTGACTCTAACAACCGGAGGGGTGAGTTTGTGCTGGTTGTTGAGGGGGCGCAAGAGGAGGATAAGGATGATTCCGAGGCATACCGTATAGTCGAAATTATCGCCCGAGAGTTGGCGCCACGCAAAGCAGCGGCAGTTGCTGCAGAGATTACCGGAGTCAGAAAGAACAAACTATATCGCTCGCTGGTGGAGTAAATGACTATTATTGTGGATGTCTGTATCATTATGGTCGGAAGTCGGCCAGACAATCGCTGTATCAATCATTGATACAGAGGAAAGTCCGGGCTCCATAGAGCGGAGCGCCAGGTAACGCCTGGGAGGTGAAAGTCTTGAGAGATATAAGCCTATGGATAGTGCCGCAGAAAATATACCGCCTAAGTACGGATTCCGTACCGGTAAGGGTGAAATGGTGCGGTAAGAGCGCACCGCACAACAGGTAACTGTTTGTGGCAAGGTAAACCCCGCTTGGAGCAAGACCAAATAGGAGAGCTACAGGAGCTGCTCGCTCTGCTCTCGGGTAGGTTGCTTGAGGTGCGTGGCGACATGCATCCCAGATGAATGGTTGTCCTCGACAGAACCCGGCTTATCGGCCGACTTCCACCTCTTTACTGCTTTCTGCACTGCTCAATACCATATTTTTTTCACACAACTTTTTCTGGTTGCGCAAGGTTTCTTATGGAAAACCTAGCTTGTTTCAATAACCGCATGAAATATAAAAGGTGTCTGTTGGTGAGTTTCCTCATTTAACAAACATTATAACCTCCTGTTATAAAGCAACTTTTTCTATTTTTTGGTTGATATTGGATAAAAGTGGCGTATAGTGGTGACTTGTGGGGCAAAGTGGTTAATTTCTGGTGAGTGTAATATTAAAGGGGTAGCACAATGTTTGAAGAGGTAGTCGATGCATATACAGATAACGCAATCATTCGCGTAATTGGTGTCGGGGGAGCAGGTGGTAATGCCTTGGAACATATGGTGGAGTCAGAGATTGCGGGGGTAGAGTTCATCTGCGCAAATACTGATGCACAGGCATTGGGAAAATCTTCTGCAGATACGGTAATTCAGATTGGGTCACAGACGACCAGAGGTAGAGGCGCAGGTGCCAAACCGACGGTCGGACGTGATTCAGCACTTGAGGATCGTGAACGTATTCGTGAACTTATTGACGGCACAGAGATGCTCTTTATTACTGCTGGTATGGGCGGCGGTACTGGTACAGGTGCAGCACCAGTTGTAGCTGAGGTTGCCAAGGAGATGGGAGTTCTTACAGTTGCTGTGGTTACCAAGCCATTCTCTATGGAGGGCAACAACAGAATGAAGGTTGCTCTCGAGGGTATTGAGGAGTTGAGCAAGCATGTTGACTCCATTATTACAATTCCAAATGAAAAATTGATGACAGTTTTTGGCGAAGACATGACGCTAATGGATGCATTCCGTGAGGCAGATAGTGTTTTGCGCGGCGCAGTCCAGGGTATTGCAGAGCTTATTACCCGTGAGGGAATGATTAATGTCGACTTTGCCGATGTCAAAACAGTAATGTCAGAGATGGGTATGGCAATGATGGGAACAGGATCTGCTACAGGAGAAGATCGCGCTTCCAAGGCTGCAGACGCTGCCCTGCATAGTCCTCTGCTTGAGGATGTGGATCTGCGTGGTGCAAGAGGTATTCTGGTGAATGTAACCTCTGGATATGATCTGACTATGGGTCAGTTCAATGAGGTAGGTACAGCGGTTAGACAATATGCATCAGAGGATGCAACTATTGTGGTAGGTGCTGGTTTTGATGCCGATATGAGTGATGAGATTCGTGTCACTGTAGTGGCTACCGGCCTGGGTGGGGCTGCTGTGGAGAAGCAGGTGGCACCTCAGGTAATCAAACCTACGTTGGTTGAGGCAGCAAAGCCGACAGGTACAGGCGGTGAATATGATCAGCCAACCTATATCCGTGATGAGCAGGGTGAGTCGACAGATGGTGAGTTTAATGAAGAGCTGTTTGACATACCTGCCTTCTTGAGAGCTCAGGCGAACTGATTTCAAGGCATATTTTTGGTCTATAGATTATGTTTAGGGGGAACAAGACAGTAAGTCTCGACAGCAAGGGGAGAATCTCGATCCCTTCCCACTATCGGACCAGATTGCTTGAGGCATCTGGCGGCACTGTCATTGTTGCACCCAGCTTCCGCTCTTCATCTCTTGATCTGTTTCCACTCTATGAGTGGGAAGAGAAGGTTGAGAACTATATAGATACCCTGGATAGCAAAAAGCAGATCCTGTTGCGTCGTGCAGTTATTGGCAGGGCACAGGAGTGTGAGATGGATGGGAGCGGACGTATTTTGCTTTCTCAGAAGTTGCGTGATTATGCAGGGCTGGAGAAATCAGCGGTTTTGGCAGGGGTTGGATATAAGCTGGAGCTCTGGAATGAGGTAGACTGGATTGAGGCCTCATTGGAAGAGGAGGGGCTCAGCAAGGAAGATCTGAGTCTGCTCGAGGATGTCTATATCTGATCAAGGGCACCATCATGTTGCCCACTATTCAGTCATGTTGGAGGAGGCAGTTGCCGGCCTCAATATAAAGCCAGACGGGTTTTATGTGGATGCAACCTTTGGAAGAGGGGGGCATGCAGCCGAGATTTTGAAACGACTCTCTTCACATGGCAGACTTCTGCTTATGGATCGTGACCCGGTAGCTGTCCAGGCTGCAGAGGAGAGGTTCTCCGAAGATTCCAGGGTTTCGATTGTCCATGCCCCATTCTCCGATCTGAAAATGGTATTGCTACATGAAGATATGGCAATTGATGGTCTATTATTGGATCTTGGGGTCTCCTCTCCGCAACTTGATCAGGCGGAGCGAGGATTCAGTTTTATGAAGCAGGGTCCTCTTGATATGCGAATGAACCCACAGCAGGGGACAAGTGCCGCAGAGTGGATCAAGGATGCCTCTCAAGATGAGATTGCAAATGTATTGTGGGAATTTGGGGATGAGCGTCACTCCAGAAGAGTTGCCAGGGCCATTGTCAGGGCTCGTGACGAGGATCCAATTAATACTACACTGCAGCTTGCAGAAATTGTCAGGAGATCCATTCCAGGGAAGCAGAAACGTCATCCTGCAACAAAAACATTTCAGGCTATCCGTATCTATCTAAATAGAGAACTTGATGAGCTCGGAGAGGTTCTCGATCAGGCCGTTGAACTTCTTAATACGGGGGGGCGAGTTGCTGTTATCAGTTTCCATTCGCTCGAGGATAGAATGGTAAAACGGTTTTTTAGAAAATGTGAAAAAGGGGAGAGCAATCTGCCACCAGATCTGCCAATTCGTTCCATAGAGCATAGCGGAGTAATGCGAGTGATCGGCAAGGCGCAATTTCCCTCTGCAGACGAAATATCGATTAACCCACGTTCCAGAAGTGCAGTATTGAGGGTTGCCGAGAAGCTTGAGCTTCCTGGTGAGAGGGGAGAGTAGTGACACGCTGGTATGAGGCAAACTTCATTATTCGTGGCGGTCTGTTGCCACTGCTTATTTTGCTAGTGATTGGGAGTGCAATGGGGGTTATCTATCTTCAACATCGGGAGATCCAGCTCTATATCCATCTGCAGGGGCTAAAAAAACAGTATGGGCGTGCTCTTGAAGAGCAGGGTCGGCTCCGTTTAGAGGAGGCGGCATGGGGAAATCTTGCGAAAATTGAGGATCGTGCACAGTCTGAGTTGAGCATGTCCTATCCTGACGGTAGTCAAAGAGTGGTAATTCACCAGTGAAGAGAGGTTCAGTAACTGGCGATACCATGGTTCGACGGATAGCTGTTGGGATTCCTCTGCTGGTTGCAATGGCTATTCTGGTGTGGCGAGCAGTCATGTTGCATCTGTTTCCAGAAGAGGTAAGCACAAGATTGCCCGGCCGGGTTGCCCAGCATATAAGCAAGATGGAGATTCCGGCAATACGTGGTGAGATTGTAGATCGAAATGGCTCAGTGCTTGCGTTGAGTACCCCGGTCGTGACTGTTGGCTGTAATCCGCAAAAATTTCCAGACTCCCGTGAGATACGAATCAGACTGGCAAAATTGTTGGGTGAGAGCGAGGGTTGGCTCAATAAAAAACTGGCACGCTACTCAGCGAAAAAATATATCCCGCTGAAAAGACAGGTTGCACCACACATAAAGAAAAAAATTGAGTCACTAAATATTGCAGGCATTGAGTTTCGTCGGGGCGTAAGACGTTATTATCCAGAGGGTGAGGCAATGGCGTCCTTTCTCGGTTTTACCAACCGGCAGGACGAGGGGCAGGAGGGGATAGAGTTGGCCTATAATGAATGGCTTAATGGTTCTCCAGATATAGTCCAGGTGGTTCGGGATGCATCCAGAAAGCCAATTGAGACACTTGGCCTGATTGAGCATGGAGAGGAGGGGAAACGGCTTCACCTGAGTCTGGATCGTCGCCTGCAGTTTCTTGCATACAGATCCCTGAGTAAGGCAATAACTGAATATGATGCATCATCAGGTTCAGTGGTTGTATTGGATTCAGACCGTGGTGAGGTATTGGCAATGGTGAGCCTCCCATCTTTTAATCCAAATGACCCATCACAGAGAAAGGGCGGCGCACTGCGAAATCGGGCAGTTACCGATCTGTTGGAGCCAGGCTCAACCATGAAGCCGTTTACTGTAGCAGCTGCCCTTGATAGTGGGGTAGTTAACCTTGAGACAATTATTGATACATCCCCTGGTAGATTGAAAATTGGGAGGAAGGTTATTCGGGAATTTAAAAACCATAATTACAAAAAAATTGATTTAAAGACCCTGGTGCAAAAGTCCAGTAATGTAGGATCAGCCAAGCTTGCCTTAATGATGAAGCCGCAGCAGTTATGGAGAGTCCTTGATCTTGCCGGGATTGGAGAGCTAACTGGATCGGGCTTCCCTGGAGAGGGGACAGGAGTTTTGCACGACTATGCAAGATGGAGGAAGGTTGATAGAGCAACCCTCTCTTACGGGTACGGACTAAATATGACCCCGCTACAGTTGGCACGGGCATACTCTGCAATTGCCGAGGATGGAGTGATTAAGCCTGTTACCTTTTTGCGCCAACGAGATGAGGAAGATAGAGGAAGTGTACGCAAGGTTCTATCTGCAGAGACAGCGCAAGCTGTCCGTCTGATGATGGAGAGCGTGACCCAAAACGAGGGGACAGCACGGCGAGCCAGGGTAAAAGAGTATAGGGTTGCAGGCAAGACCGGCACGGTTGATAAGCTTGTTGATGGGAGATATTACGATAGTGATGGCAAGGCTCTTGGGCACACTGCCCTGTTTGCTGGAATGGCACCGGTTGACGACCCAAAAATTGTTGTGGTTGTAGTTGTTGATGATCCAAAAGGTAAAAGATATACCGGAGGCTGGGTTTCAGCCCCGGTATTTTCCGAGGTTATGGAGGGAGCGCTACGGGTGATGGGTATTTCTCCAGACCCGGAAAACAGGGATGAGATATCCTGATGATGAATAAGAGAGATATGGAGTGGAGCTTGGGGGAGATTCTGGATGGTATTACAGTTGTACCTCAGGATCTCAGTGAGATTACAGTAATGGGGCTCTCTGTGGATAGCAGAACACTCTGTCATGGTGATCTCTTTATTGCGCTTGCCGGCTCAGGTCTGGATGGGGTTGATTATATTGATCAGGCTGTGGAGAGAGGGGCTGTTGCCATACTGTTTGATAGTGGAACAATAACTCACCATGTTGGAATTCAGGTGGCAAATCTGAGGCAAGTATTGGGGCAGATTGCCAGCAGGTTTTATGGGAATCCCTCTCATAAGTTAAAGGTTGTTGCTGTAACAGGAACAGATGGGAAAAGCTCAGTTACCCACTTTATTGCAGCAGCAATGGAGCGATTTGAGGGGGGCGCAGCTGTTATTGGAACGCTTGGTGGAAGGTTGATGGAGAGAGGTCGTGACACGATTGCCACCGGCCACACAACTCCTCCTCCAATTGAGCTGCAGAGGCTCTTCTCAGGCTTTGTTGAGTCTGGAGTAAAAAGTGTGGCAATTGAGGCCTCGTCACATGGAATAGAGCAGTTCAGACTCTCAGGCAGTGAGATTACCAGTGCCGTACTGACGCAGGTGGGGCGAGACCATCTGGACTATCATGGTTCTGTCGCTGCCTACCGTAAGATTAAGAAGAGTCTGTTCTATTATCCCGGACTATCTTCGGTTGTGGTTAATCTGGATGATGAGCTGGGCCGTGAGATCTATCTTGACCCAACCAGAACAGCAGAATGTATCGGTTATGGCTCTGAAAGTGGCAATATAAAACCTGATGTTTATGGTGCGGTCATTATCCAGGATCGCAATGGAATGGTGCTGGAGGTTGAGTATCATGGTGAAAAGAAGGTGCTTGATAGCAACCTCTATGGCAGATTCAATGTGAGTAATCTTCTGGCTACATTGGCCCTGTTGATTAGCTGGAAAGTGCCATTTTCTGAGGCTGTGGAGATATTGGAAAAAACCGAGCCAGTTTCTGGTCGTATGGAGCCATTTGTGGGAGATGGGTACGCCACCATGATAATCGATTATGCCCATACTCCTGGTGCACTTGCGGCGGCACTAACTGCAACCAGAGAGCACCTGCAAGATGTATCAGGTGTTGGAAGGCTCTGGGTTCTGTTTGGTTGTGGAGGTGATCGTGACAGTGGGAAACGTCCAGAAATGGGAAGGATTGCGGAACAGTATGCAGATGTGGTGGTACTAACCGATGACAACCCAAGAGGTGAGTCAGCTGTAGATATCACCAGACAGATTCTTGCCGGGATGCAGCAGGCAGAGAGGGCGGCAGTGATTCATGACAGGGAGGAGGCAATCCGCCACTGCTTCAGCGAGAGTAACCAAAATGACATTGTATTGATTGCAGGAAAGGGGCATGAGGAGTGGCAGTTGGTTGGAGAGAGAAAGATCCCGTTTAGTGACCGACTGTTGGCAGCCTCATTGATGAGGTCTAACCTCTCCGGGATGTAGGTGATGTTGAAAAAACTCTCCCATATTGCAGATCTATTGAATGCCCCACTTATTGGTGGAGATAGCGGTTTTCGGGGGGTAAGCAGTGATACCAGAACTCTTAAGAGTGGAGAGTTGTTTGTGGCGCTTCGTGGCCCCAATTTTAGTGGTGGTGAATATCTTGATACTGCACTCAAGAAAGGTGCGGTAGGTGCAATTACAGATCAGCTATATAAGAGCAGTCTGCCGCAGATTGTGGTTACCGATACTCTATCTGCATTAGGTATGGTTGCATCTGCCTGGAGAGATCAATTTGATATTCCTCTCATGGCTATTACTGGCAGCAATGGCAAGACTACAGTAAAAGAGATGGTTGCGTTGATACTGGCCCAGCTTGGTCCTGGAACAGTTACCAAGGGAAACCTGAACAATGATATTGGAGTTCCACTGACGCTGTTCAATCTCTCTTCAGGTGACAGGTGGGCAGTTATTGAGATGGGGGCAAGTGCTCTGGGAGAAATTGCGAGATTATCTGCAATTGCACAGCCGACGATAGCTCTGGTAAATAATGTTGGTTCTGCCCACCTTGGTGGGTTTGGTTCAATCAGAAATATAGCCAGAGCCAAAGGTGAGATTTATGCCGGGCTACGTAGTGATGGTGTTGCACTCATCAATTGTGACCTGCCGCAAGCAGATGACTGGGTGGCTATGGCTACAGGACGAGAGGTTCAAACCTATGGATCTTGCTGTGAGCCATCTCTGATCTCTGCTGTGATCAAGAGCCGAGAACCTTTTGAGATATCTTATAAAGGAGAGTCATTGAAGGTAGAATTACCCCTTCCAGGGGAACACAACAAAATGAATGCGCTTGCTGCTGCAGCCCTTGCTGTCCAGGCTGGCGCCTCACTTGGACAGGTAAAAAATGGTTTGGAGTCCATGCAGGCCATACCAGGTAGGCTGGAGAGTAAACCGGGGAGAGGAGGGGCTGTAGTTATTGATGATACCTATAATGCGAGTCCGGAATCTATGATGCGGGCAGTAGAGGTGCTCTCATCTATGGAAGGTCGAAGAATCCTTGTGGTTGGTGACATGGGTGAATTGGGCGAGGATTCTCCACATCTCCATAAACAGATTGGTGTTATGGCCAAATCAGCCGGTATTGACAGTATGTATGCGCTTGGTAGTAGTGCCTCTGAGTATGTCTCAGGATTTGGAGATGGCGCAGCTCTATTTGAGGATAGTGAGAAGTTGGTGGTTGCCCTGGCAGATGAGTTGGCCATGGGAAGGGTTATTTTGGTGAAAGGGTCCCGGTTTATGAAAATGGAACAGATTGTAAGGAAGATTACGGTTAAGGAGGCAGATGACCAGTCATGATGCTCTATATAGGAGATTATCTGGCAGATTTTTATGGGGGATTCTCCGTGTTTCAGTATCTGACTCTACGAGCAATTCTGGGAGCACTAACTGCCCTTGTACTATCTTTTATGGTTGGTCCGATAATGATTCGGAAGTTGACCCACTACAAGGTGGGTCAGGCTGTTCGAGAGGATGGCCCCCAATCTCATCTGGCAAAGGCGGGAACCCCAACCATGGGCGGTGCACTCATTCTGGTTGCAGTTACAGTATCTACTCTGTTGTGGGGGGATCTCTCCAACCGTTATCTATGGGCAGTATTGTTGGTAACGCTCGGTTTTGGTGCAATAGGTTGGGTGGATGATTATCGTAAGGTTGTCTACCAGGATCCAAATGGAATCTCTGCACGATCCAAATTTCTTGGGCAATCATTCATTGCAACCGTTGCTGTAGTCTGGGTCTATATGTCTGCATCAACAGTAACCGAGACCCAGCTGTTTGTCCCCTTCTTCAAGGATATAGTTATTGATCTTGGGCTGCTCTATCTGCCATTGGCATTTCTGGTGATTGTGGGATCCAGTAATGCAGTTAATCTGACTGATGGGCTGGATGGGCTGGCTATTATGCCTGCAGTACTGGTGGGCGGGGCACTGGGTGTTTTTGCATACCTGAGTGGGCATGTGGAGTTTGCCAGATATCTTGCAATTCCATCACTGCCAGAGGCTGGAGAGCTGGCTGTATTCTGCGGTGCTCTGGTTGGGGCAGGTCTGGGGTTTCTCTGGTTCAATACCTATCCGGCAATGGTATTTATGGGTGATGTAGGTGCTCTTGCACTTGGGGCAGCATTGGGGATGGTGGCAATACTGGTGCGCCAGGAGTTGGTTCTGCTTATTATGGGAGGGGTGTTTGTGCTGGAGACAGTTTCAGTAATGATTCAGGTGGCCTCCTTCAAGTTGACCGGCAGGCGGGTGTTCAGGATGGCACCGATACATCATCACTTTGAACTCAAGGGATGGCCCGAGCCAAGGGTAATTGTACGGTTCTGGATTATCACCTTTATTCTCGTGTTGATTGGGTTGGCAACACTCAAAATCAGGTAGCAGACGTGGTGGTGTCTGACAACAAGTTGAGAGATCCTGAGATCAAGGACAAGACCATGGTTGTCGGCCTGGGGAAGAGCGGACAATCTGTTCTGCAGTTCCTCTCCAGATATGAGGTGCCGTTAGTGGCGACTGATACACGTAACTCTCCGCCTGAACTGGCAGAAATAGAGGATCGCTATCCTGATCTGGATATTGTATTGGGACCACTGGATGGAGAGCTGCTGTCATCGGTGAGGTGTATTGTATTGAGTCCGGGAGTATCCAAAGACTCTCCAGCTATTCAGCAGGCGGTTAATAGCGGGGTTGAGCTAATTGGTGATATCGAATTGTTTGCCCGTTACGCAAAAGCGCCGGTTATTGCCATCACCGGATCGAATGGAAAAAGTACAGTTACAACTCTGGTTGCCAGGATGGCACAGAAAGCGGCTCTTGATGTCCGTTATGGCGGTAATCTCGGGATACCTGCACTTGATCTTTTGGGTGAGGATGAGCCTGATCTGTATATTCTGGAGCTCTCCAGCTTCCAGCTTGAGACCATGAAAACTCTGATGCCTGTTGCCTCTGTTGTACTGAATGTTACCCCTGACCATATGGATCGATACCCTGATCTACAGAGTTATGCAGAGACCAAAGGAGGTATATACAGTCATGCATCACATCTGATTTATGATTCAGATGACGAGATAGTATGCGAATTGGTAAACCAGCAAAATGGATCATCAAAACTGCACTCCTACCATGCAGGCCCACCAGATGGGGCAGATTCTTACGGTATCATGACGAAAGATGGAAAAACATGGATCTGTAGAGGTGGCGACTTTCTGCTCTCTACAGATAAGTTACATATCATGGGGGAGCACAACTATCTGAATGCAATGGCAGCATTGGCTCTTGGTGAATCTGCTGGAATGGGTATGGCTTCAATGGTTGAGGCGTTGCAAGAGTTTCGTGGCCTGCCCCATCGCACGGAGTGGGTTGCCGACCATAATGGAGTTGTCTGGATCAATGATTCAAAAGGGACCAATGTAGGGGCAACAGAGGCGGCCATCAAGGGGTTGTTAACAGAGACAGCTGGTGATAGCGGAAAGATTGTTCTGATTGTCGGGGGTCAGGGCAAGGATGGTGATTTCTGTTCTCTGCAACCACTGCTCAAGAGGCATGTACGGACAGTAATCTTGATGGGGGAGGATGCCGATATAATCTCAAAATCATTTAATGGTGTTGTCCCTGAGATATTTGTAGAGGATATGAGTGCAGCAGTGGGCGCAGCAGACATGGTGGCACAACATGGTGATATGGTCTTGTTGTCTCCTGCATGCGCCAGCTTTGATCAGTACAGCGGGTTTGAGGAGCGTGGGACGATATTTAGAGATGACCTGTTTGATCTTATAGAGGGTGCGTTATGAGCAAGCATAGCCTGTTTCAAGGGTGGTTTACCTGGGGAGGTAGTGACAGATCCAGAAAACCCAGACCAGCTGGAGCACGTAGTATAGGCCGTACTGTTGCGGAGTCCGGACTTTTTCCTGTAGCTCTTTTTATCCTGCTGTTTGGATTGGTTATGGTGGCATCTGCATCCATGCCTATTGCAGAAAAACGATTTGGTGAGCCGTTACACTATCTGCTGAGACAGTTTGGTTTTGCCTCTATCGGGTTGATGGTTGGCATGGTGGTTCTGCAGATCCCCCTGCAATTTTGGGAGAAGATTGCTCCAACGCTACTCTTAATCAGTGCTCTCTTGTTGATATTGGTTCTGTTTGTTGGGGATAAGGTAAATGGGGCACATCGCTGGCTAGTACTTGGTCCAATTCGTCTTCAGCCCTCGGAATTTACCAAATTGGCTGCATTTCTCTATCTTGCAGGCTACCTAGTGCGTCATCGAGAAAAAGTCTCAAATGAGTTGTTCGCAGTTCTGCGTCCAATTGCACTGTTGGCCGGGGTGGGCGTATTGATCTTGATTGAGCCTGATCTAGGTGCGGCATTTGTAATGATGGTTGTGGTTATGGTCATGATGTTGCTTGGAGGGGTGCGCTTTTCACAATTTATGCTCTTTATCTTGTGTGGCCTACTGTTTCTTTCTGTAGCTATATGGATGGAGCCTTTCCGTGTCTCCAGAATAGCCTCATTTCTTGGAGATGACCCATTTCTGGTTGATCCCCAGGGACGCAACTATCAGATAACCCAGGCCTTGATTGCTTATGGCCGTGGAGGATGGCAGGGGCTTGGTCTGGGTGAGGGGCTACAAAAACTCTTCTATCTTCCCGAAGCGCACACGGATTTTATTTTGGCGGTTATAGCGGAGGAGCTGGGTTTAATCGGAACGCTTTCAGTGGTTGCCCTGTTCGCTTTTCTGGTCTGGAAGTCATTCTGGCTGGCTTCTCAGGCTAGTGAGTGCCGGCAACCATATGCAAGTTATCTTGCCTACGGTATTGGAACCTGGATTGGGCTGCAGGCTCTGATTAATCTTGGTGTTAATATGAATCTGTTGCCAACCAAGGGGTTAACTCTGCCACTAATGAGTTATGGCGGCAGTAGCCTGTTGGTGATGATGATTGCTATCGCCCTGTTGATGCGGGTGGAGTATGAGATTTGCCCGCTGGTGCATAGAAAGGCAAGAAATAACAGGGGAGCGAGGCGAGATCATTTATGACAGCGCACAAGAAAAAATGTTTGATGATTATGGCTGGTGGCACTGGAGGACATATATATCCAGCCCTTGCTGTTGCGGAACTGTGGAGGCGCGGTGGGGATGAGGTTATCTGGTTGGGGACAAGGACTGGAATGGAATCCAGACTGGTTCCAGAGGCAGGGATAGGGGTGGAGTGGATCTCTATTCATGGACTGCGTGGAAAAGGGATAATAAGCCTATTGCTCGCTCCATTTCATCTGAGTCGGGCGATAGCACAATCAATAGGTGCTATCTGGAGGATAAAGCCTGATGTTGTATTGGGGATGGGCGGGTTTGTCGCTGGTCCAGGCGGAGTTGCTGCATGGATTATGCGAAGGCCGCTGGTTATTCATGAGCAGAATGCAGTTGCGGGGTTAACCAACAGACTGTTATCTACTGTTTCCAGAAGGGTATTGGAGGCATTTCCTGGAACATTTGGACCCGGCAAAAAAGTGGTGCAGACAGGTAATCCACTACGTAGCAGATTGATGGATATGGAGATAGCCTCTTCACATAATCCCCTTCGTCTACTGGTGCTGGGCGGCAGTTTGGGTGCGCAACGAATTAATCAGCTGATTCCAGAGATGATATCAATGTTGTTGCCTGAGGAGAGGCTGGAGATCTACCATCAGACTGGTGAGAGTAATCTGAAAGATACAGAGTTGGAATACATAAAGCATGGAGTTGTATTTGACAGCGGAGAAAATAGTCGTGTTGTCGCCTATATTGAGAATATGCAAGAGGCATATCAATGGTCTGATCTGGTGCTGTGTCGAGCAGGGGCAATGACAGTTTCTGAGCTGGCAATGGTGGGACGCCCAGCTATTCTTGTCCCCTTTCCATTTGCTGTGGATGATCACCAGACAGCAAATGGAAATTTTTTGCAGAGTGATGATGCAGCACTGCTCGTCCAGCAGAGAGATCTGGATGGAGAGAGGTTATTAGGTATGATCAGGGAGTTTATTCAGCATCCAGGGATGATATCGGAGATGGGAGAGAAGGCTAGAGAGTTGTCGAGGCCAGAGGCGGCAGCAGATGTGGTATCAATCTGTAAGGAGCTCTGTTGATGGCAGATAGTCGAGAACTGGCAGAGGCTATGCACCAAATCCACAGGATTCATATGGTGGGGATCGGTGGTGCGGGGATGAATGGTATTGCCAGGCTGCTATTAAACCTTGGTTTTGAGGTCTCAGGTTCTGACCAGACAGAGTCCAAAATCATTAGCAGCCTCATAAAGCAGGGAGCGGACATCAATATTGGTCATGACGGCAAACAGATTGCAGGAGCAGATGTGGTAGTGATCTCCAGTGCAATTGGTGCAGATAATCCCGAGGTGGTTGCTGCACGAGATCACTCTATTCCAGTAATCCCCCGTGCCGAGATGTTGGCTGAATTGATGCGTTTTCGTTATGGAATTGCTGTTGCCGGTACCCACGGTAAAACCACTACCACTAGCCTGATTGCCATGTTGCTTGAGGAGGCGGGTCTGGATCCAACATACGTAATCGGTGGCCGCATTAATCGTGGTGAACAGGCAGAAGATATTGATGATGGGGGAGCACAACTTGGTAGTGGTCGTTATCTGGTTGCGGAAGCTGATGAGAGTGATGCCTCATTTCTCCATCTGCAGCCGATGATTGCTGTAGTTACCAATATTGATGAAGACCATATGTCTACCTATGGTGGTGATATTGACAAGCTTGATCAAACTTTTGAAGAGTTTATTCACCATCTGCCATTTTATGGGAAAGCAGTGCTTTGTGTGGATGATCCTGGAGTCTCCAGAATTATGGATAACATCTCCCGCCCATTCCTGAGTTACGGTTTTTCCAGTGGGGTAGATTTTGGGGCGGAGCAACTTGAAATCTCAAATGGGGTGAGTCGATTTCAACTCCGTCGCCCGCAACGTGCACCAATCCCCATTACCTTGAACCTTCCTGGTCACCATAATGTATTGAATGCACTGGCGGCTATTGCAGTGGCATCCTATCTTGGGGTGGATGATGATGTTGTGGTCAACGCTCTGGCAAGGTTTCAGGGTATTGCACGACGTTTCCAGAATTATGGGTTCTGTCAGTTCCCTCGGGGAGAGGTTCAGCTGGTTGACGATTATGGACATCATCCCAGAGAGCTTGCGGCAACCCTGAAGGCGATACGTGATAGTTGGCCTGGACGCAGAGTGGTCCTGGCATTTCAACCGCACCGCTACTCCAGAACCAGAGACCTTTACGATGACTTTGTTGATGTGCTGTCCACGGCAGACATTCTGTTGTTGATGGAGGTCTACCCTGCAGGTGAAGAGCCAATTCCGGGTGCTGATGGAAGAAGTCTGGCGCGCACGGTTCGTCTTCGTGGAGAGGTGGATCCACTGTTTGTCAGGGATGTTGATGAGCTGATAAAGATACTGCCAACAGTAGTAGAGGAGGGAGATCTGTTACTGATTTCCGGGGCCGGGACGGTTGGCCTTGCGGCACAAAAGGTTTCGGACTTGTGGAAAACAGATCTTGGATAAGGAGGTTAAATTTGGTGGCAAGGTGATGGATAATGAACCGCTTGCCGAATATACCACCTGGGGTGTTGGAGGTGTGGCTGATAGGCTCTACCTTCCAGATACAGTCGAGGGGCTTGGCAATTTTCTGCATAGTGTTCAAGTTGATGCCCCCATCTTCTTGATTGGAAGAGGAAGCAATCTGTTGGTGCGTGACGGGGGGGTCAGGGGAGTAGTAATTATATTGTCAGATGGAGTTGACCAGGTTGGGCTTATAGACAATGGGATGATTAGGGCAGAGGCGGGCGCATCTCTCTCACGGCTAAGCAGTTTTGCACGCAGGGGCGGGGCTAACCGCCTGGATTTTCTTGCAGGTATCCCCGGTTCAGTTGGGGGGGCGTTGGCAATGAATGCAGGGGCCTTTGGTTCAGAAATATGGGATTATGTGGCCGGGGTTGAGGTGATTGATCGTCAAGGTGAGATAAAACGGTATTCAGCTGCAGATTACAAGATAGGCTATAGATCGGTTTCACGACTGGCTGAGAGAGTTGATGGTGAGGAGTGGTTTGTTGCGGCCTTGATGGATATTGGTGGTATAGAGCAGGATAGTTCAGAGCCAACAGTCACAAAGTTTGAACATTCGGTTGATAGTGCAGACGGATTACGTAATCAGTTGAGTAAGAGAAATAGAAGTCAGCCGATGGCCCTCAAAAGCTGTGGCTCTGTATTTAAAAATCCACCGGGAGATTTTGCAGGCAGACTGATTGAGCAAGCTGGCCTGAAGGGAGTATCTATTGGAGGTGCCTCTGTTTCAGAGCAACATGCCAATTTTATTGTTCATAAGGGTGGTGCTACTGCTGCCGAGATTGAGTCACTGATAGAGCATATTCAAGATATGGTAAAAGAGAGACAAGGGGTATCACTGCAGAGAGAGGTGAAAATCATGGGTGAGCCACTAGAGAAGCTACCAGCTATACCATCAGGGGTAAAGCAGGGAGTTAAGGTCTGAGTATGGGGAGTGGTAACGGCCTTGGTAGGGTGGCGGTGCTGATGGGTGGGAACTCATCAGAGAGAGAGGTCTCACTGAAGAGTGGGGCGGCAGTACTGGATGGACTACATAAGGCTGGTGTGGATGCGGTGCCTTTTGACCCTGCAGAGGAAGAGATAGGAGAGCTTCAGAAGTTTGATCGAGCATTTATCGTCCTCCATGGCAAAGGTGGTGAGGATGGTGTTATCCAGGGAGTTCTGGAGTCTCTGCATATCCCATATACCGGCTCTGGGGTATTGGCATCAGCGTTGGCAATGGACAAGCTCAAAACCAAGCAACTCTGGATGGGAATTGGGCTACCAACCCCCCCTTTTGTCGTTCTGCATAGTGTTGGTGACCTATCTGGGGTGGCTGATAAATTGGGATTCCCCTTGATGATAAAACCTGTCTGTGAAGGTTCCAGTATAGGAATGGCAAAAGTTAATAGTGCTGATGAGCTACAGACCGCCTGGGCAAAGGCAGGGGATTTCAGTGGAGATGTGATTGCGGAGAAGTGGGTTGAGGGTGAGGAGTATACAGTGGCTATTCTTGGGAACGAGCCATTACCGGTTATCCGTCTACGTACTCCGCATGGGTTTTATGACTATGATGCAAAATACAGTGCGGAAGATACGGAATATCTCTCTCCTTGCGGTCTTGATGAATCCATGGAGAAGTCACTTCAGGCTGTTGCCTTGAAAGCATTTGATTCACTCGGTTGTGAGGGCTGGGGGCGGGTAGACATAATGGTCGACAGGCATGGAGAGCCATGGTTGTTGGAGGTCAACACTGTTCCCGGCATGACTGACCACAGTCTGGTGCCGATGGCCGCAAGAGAGGCGGGCATGACGTTTTCCAGGTTGGTTGGGCAGATATTGGAGATGTCGTGAGTTCTGTAGTCAGACGAGACCGAGAAAAAAAGAATCGCCTGCGGGGAACCACTAAAGAGCTACGTCATCCATTTTTATCCAGGGTCTCTGTAGTGGTTTTGCTGTTGCTGTTGTCTGCCGCATTTTATCTCTCCCGAAATGGGGCGGTTGATATGAAGACACTGACTCCGGAGCATCAGCTCTCCCAGGTAAAAAAGGTTGCCGTTTATGGTGATCTTGACCACGTAAAGGTTGATCAGATACAGATACTTGTGCGTGAGGCATCCAGGGATGGCATGTTGGCGCTTGATCTGTTGCATCTACGTGATCTGCTTCAGGAGTTGCCATGGATATATCTGGTAAAGGTGCGCAAAGTATGGCCTGAGACTGTAGAGGTTTGGTTAAGGGAGCAGAGCGCATCTGTTAGTTGGGGCAGTACGGGCTATCTTAATCTGAATGGTGAATTTTTTAGCGCTGACGGAATTCTGCTGAATCATCTTGGTCTCCCTGTAATCAGTTCGCAGCACGACGATACAGAGGCTGTTTACCGACAGTTTGTCAGGCTCTCCGCTCTGCTTGATGGATCAGGTCAAAAGATCAGGAAGATGGTGGTTGATAAGAGAGGGTCAATATATCTCTATCTTGAAAATGGATTGGAGCTTAACCTGGGAAGAAGAGCAATGGAGCACAGATTGGCAAGATGGAGTAGTCAATCCCCGGTTATAATGAGTCATCTGAATGGAGAGGTTAAGATAGTTGATCTGAGATATGAACAGGGTATGGCGATTCAGCTTGGTGATAGCAACAATATAGAGAGAAATGGCGAGAAATTGTGATGGGTAAGAAAGATCATGAATTGATTGTAGGGCTTGATATTGGTACCACAAAAATAGCCGCCATTGTGGGTGCATTGAAGCCGGGTGGTGATCTCGAGATTCTGGGTATTGGTACCCATCCTTCAAAGGGGTTGAAGAAGGGTGTGGTGGTCAATATTGAGTCCACTGTCAAATCCATTCAGCGTGCCGTTGAAGAGGCCGAGATTATGGCCGAGTGTGAGATTGGGTCAGTCTCTGCCGGTATTGCGGGAAGCCACATTCAGGGGATGAACTCGCACGGTATTGTTGCAATTCGTACTCGTGAGGTGACCGCAATTGATGTCGACCGGGTGGTTGATGCTGCCAAGGCCATTGCAATTCCAGCTGATCAAAAGATTCTCCATACCCTTCCTCAAGAGTTCATTATTGATAATCAGGAGGGTATTCATGAGCCCCTTGGCATGTCTGGTGTTCGTCTCGAGGCAAAGGTCCACATTGTAACGGGGTCAATTAGTGCGGCCCAAAATATTGTGAAATGTATTCGACTCTGCGGTCTGGAGGCAGAAGATATTGTGCTGGAGCAGTTGGCATCCAGTTATGCTGTATTGAGTGATGATGAGAAAGAGCTTGGTGTCTGCATGATTGATATTGGTGGAGGAACCACCGATATTGCAGTCTTTACCGATGGCTCAATTCGTCATACTGCCGTTATTCCTGTTGCCGGAGACCAGGTAACCAATGATATTGCGGTCTTCCTCCGTACCCCAACCCATCATGCCGAAGAGATAAAGGTCAAGTATGCATGTGCCCTCTCCGAGATGGTTGATCCACAAGAGGAGATTGCAGTCCCCAGTATTGGAGATCGACCAGAGCGACGCCTGAAACGACAGGGGCTTGCAGAGGTGGTTGGTCCTCGCTATGAGGAGCTCTTTAGCCTGGTTCAGGCAGAACTGCGCCGCAGTGGTTTTGAGGAGATGGTAAATGCCGGTGTTGTCTTGACTGGGGGAAGTTCCAAAATGGAGGGGGCAGTTGAGCTGGCAGAGGAGATATTCCATAAGCCTGTGCGTCTCGGCTCACCACAGAATATTGATGGCCTGATAGATGTTGTACGCACACCTGTTCATGCAACTGGTGTGGGGCTGTTGATTCATAGCGCACGCTACCGCTCCCAGGATGGAGGGGTGCTGAATGGTGGAGCCGCCAATCTTTGGAAGCGTATGAGACGCTGGTTCTCAAGAAATTTGTAGGGGTTCGTTGAAATCAGCTTGATTTTGTGGGTGATTTACCACTAGAATCAACTTATGCGCAAAAAATGTCTTTTTTATGCGCTTGTATTCAAGAGAATAATTGCATATAATGCGCTCTCGTTAGCTATTGTAAAAACAATAATAAGCAGATTTATGAGTTATCAAAGAACATTAAAGTCCAAGGTCCATTCAACAGGAATTGGCCTGCACTCGGGAAAGAAGGTCCATCTGACGCTTCGTCCTGCGCCGGTGAATACCGGTATTGTGTTCCGTAGAACAGATTTGAGTGGATCTCCGCAGGTTTCAGCCTGTCCATCGTGTGTCGGGGATACAAAACTCTCAACAACCCTGATGAAGGATGGGGCTACAATCTCTACAGTTGAACATCTGATGTCGGCCTTTGCCGGTCTCGGGATCGATAACGCCTATGTTGACCTTGATGCATCAGAGATTCCAATTATGGATGGGAGTGCCAGTACCTTTGTGTTTATGTTGAAGAGTGCCGGGCTGGAGGAGCAGGGTACTGCCAAACGTTATCTCAGGATCAAAAAGAGTATAGAGGTTCGTGATGGGGACAAATGGGCCCGTCTGGATCCTTACAATGGTTTTAGTCTATCCTTTGGGATTGATTTTAAACATCCGGTATTCAGTGAAGAGTTACAGAATCACGAGGTTGAGTTCTCCTCTCTGCGTTACGAGAAAGATATAAGCCGTGCCCGCACCTTTGGATTTATCAAGGATGTAGAGTCGTTGCGGATGCAGGGGTTGGCACTTGGAGCTAGCCTGGAGAATGCTGTTGGGCTGGATGAGTTCCGTGTTCTTAATGAGGACGGGCTCCGTTTCAAGGACGAGTTTGTTCGCCACAAAATTCTTGATGCGGTAGGTGATCTCTATCTATTGGGAAGTCCGGTGCTTGGCGCCTATCACGGGTACAAGTCTGGACATGATCTTAACAATAAGCTCACCAGAAAAATTCTTGCAACCAAGGATGCGTGGGAATATGTAACCTTTGGAGAGAGTGGCTCAAAATCTCCAATATCCTTTGTGCCACTGACAGCATAAGGAAAGCTCAGATCTCCCGCACAAGTTATCCTGTGGGGGAATGGTGTACACCCCTCCTCCATTTTCAAAAATATATCTGTTGCAACGTATAAATCCTTGCGAAAGTAATCGCAACCTCACACGGGCAGTAGTCTGCGGCCTGGATGGCCACAGTCGAGCGACACAGGGATGTGCTTGAGCGTACTGCATGGATGCGGTTGCGATTACTTTCGCACGAATTCATACCACCTGTTTTGTAGCGGTTTTTGTTGGCGTTCAACTGCGCATCATTTATGATTCCCCTTTCGTAATCAATACAGTACAACTACAGAGTCAGTATGGGGCTGAAGGTTGTCCAGATATCGGCTGAGAGGCCGGGATATAACACCTAATCATGATTAAAAAAGTATTCAAAAAGGTCTTTGGCAGTCGCAATGAACGCACTATTCGCAAGATGCGAAAGACGGTTGAGCAGATCAATGCACTGGAGGATGAGTTTCATCTCCTGAGCGATGATGAGCTACAGGGTAAAACCGGTGAGTTCCGTTCTCGAGTTGAGAGCGGCTCTTCCCTTGATGATTTGTTGCCAGAGGCCTTTGCAGTGGTTCGCGAGGCCTCGCAACGAGTTTTCCAGATGCGGCACTACGATGAACAGCTAATAGGTGGCATGGTGCTTCATCAGGGGAAAATTGCCGAGATGCGTACTGGTGAGGGTAAGACCCTTATGGCAACGCTGGCGGTATATCTAAACGCACTCTCGGGAGAGGGTGTTCATGTTGTTACTGTAAATGATTACCTGGCAAGTCGTGATGCCGCCTGGATGGGCCAGCTCTACAATTTTCTGGGGATGAGTGTTGGTGTGGTTATCCCTGCACTGGAGCACGAACAGCGCAAGGTGGCATATGCAGCTGATATTACCTATGGAACCAATAATGAGTTTGGGTTCGATTATCTGCGTGACAATATGTCATTCTCCGCCTCCGAGCGGGTTCAGGTGGGGCGTAATTTTGCAGTTGTTGATGAGGTTGACTCAATCCTGATCGATGAGGCTCGTACCCCGTTGATTATCTCTGGCCCTACAGATGATAACTCAGAGCTCTATAAATCTATGAATAGTCTGCCTGCCAAGTTGACCAGGCAGCATGAGGAGGTTGCTGAAGAGGGTGGTGAGACTGGGGACTACACAGTTGATGAGAAACAGCGCCAGGTTCTGTTAACAGAGACCGGACATGAACATGTAGAGGAGCTGTTGGTAGAGGCTGGAGTTCTTGGGGAGGGCGAGAGTCTCTATGATCCACAGAATATCACCCTGGTGCACCACCTCTATGCAGCTCTGCGTGCCCATGTTCTGTTTGCAAAAAATGACCACTATATAGTAAAGGATGGTCAGGTCGTTATTGTGGATGAGTTTACCGGTCGTACCATGCAGGGACGGCGCTGGGGAGACGGGTTACACCAGGCTGTAGAGGCCAAGGAGGGGCTGGAGATTCAGAATGAGAATCAGACCATGGCCTCCATCACCTTCCAGAACTACTTCAGGATGTATGGAAAGCTCTCCGGCATGACCGGAACGGCAGATACCGAGGCCTACGAATTCCAGCAGATTTATGGTCTTGAGGTGGTAGTGATACCAACCCATCGCCCCATGATTCGTGATGATCGTGCAGATCTTGTCTATCTGACTGCCGAGGAGAAATTCAATGCAATCATTGAGGATATCCGTGAATGTATGGCAAAAGAGCAGCCGGTACTGGTTGGTACCGCCTCGATCGAGAATTCGGAACTGATCTCGGGTTTATTGGAAAAAAAGGGGATCACTCATGAGGTGCTGAATGCAAAGCAGCATGAGCGAGAGGCACATATTGTCGAGAATGCCGGCATGCCTGGGGCGGTCACTATTGCTACCAACATGGCAGGCCGTGGAACCGATATTGTTCTCGGAGGAAATCTTGAGGCAGAACTGAAGGCGTTGGGAGAGTCATCAGATTCAGAGATAGAGAAAGTTCGCGCAAGCTGGCAGCAGCGTCATCAACAGGTCCTGGATGCTGGAGGGTTACATATTATTGGAACAGAGCGTCATGAATCACGGCGTATTGATAACCAGCTTAGAGGACGCTCGGGGCGACAAGGAGATGCTGGTGCCAGCCGTTTCTACCTCTCCCTGGAGGACTCGTTGATGAGGATTTTTGCCTCGGAGCGTCTTGCGGGAATGATGCAGAAGCTGGGGATGGAAAAGGGCGAGGCAATTGAGCATCCATGGGTCAACAAGGCAATCGAGAATGCACAGCGCAAGGTTGAGGGACACAATTTCGATATTCGTAAACAGCTACTGGAATACGATGATGTGGCCAATGATCAGCGTCAGGTAATTTACGAGCAACGTAATGAGCTGATGGATGTAGAGGATATATCCGAGACTATCGTTGCCATTCGCGAGGATGTAGTTAATCAGATTATGGACCATTTTGTGCCTCCGCAGAGTATGGAAGAGCAGTGGAATATTCCTGGTCTTGAAGAGGCAATAAAGCAGGAGTTCAACCTTGAGTTCAATATTGCGCAGTGGCTGGAGGATGATGATAATCTGCATGAAGAGACTCTGCGTGAGCGAGTAATCAAGGAGATGGAGCAGACCTACGCAGAAAAAGAGCAGTTGGCCGGTTCAGAGACAGTGCGTCACTTTGAGAAGGCGGTAATGTTGCAGATTCTGGATCAGCAGTGGAAGGAGCATCTGCAGGCGATGGACCATCTGCGTCAGGGGATTCATCTGCGGGGTTATGCTCAAAAAAATCCTAAACAGGAGTATAAGCGGGAGTCATTTGAGATGTTCTCCACAATGTTGGATCGAATCAAACAGGATACCCTGGGGATTGTGACCAAGGTTGAGGTCCGTACAGAAGAGGATGTGGAGGCCGTAGAGTCACAGCGACGTCAGATTGAGGGGATGGAGTTTCAGCACGCCTCGGCTGGTACTCTCTCGGCCTCGGAAGAGGTGGCAGAGATGGAGGCAGAAGCAGAGAGCGAAGATAAGCCATTCGTGCGCAGTGAGCGCAAGGTGGGGAGGAACGAACCATGTCCATGCGGTTCCGGCAAGAAATACAAACAGTGTTGTGGCAAGTTGGGCTGAGTCAGGAAATCTTTAAACAGTGACAGCAGGAAAAGTAATATTTCCAGAGATGCACCCAGTGGCAGGCTTTGCCTTGGGTACAACAGAAGCAGGCATCAGGGTAGATGGAAGGCGTGATCTGGTGGTGATGGAGTGTGCTGAAGAGTCAGCTATCGCCGCCACATTTACCCAAAATGCATTTTGTGCGGCGCCGGTAATACTCTGCAGGAAGCACCTCAAGAAAGGGAGTCCCCGTTATCTGGTAACAAATACCGGAAATGCCAATGCCGGAACAGGGGCACAGGGTAGAGCCGATGCAGAGGCGGTTTGTGATGCAATGGCAGAACTCGTATCACTGAAGCGAGAGGATATTCTTCCATTCTCTACAGGAGTTATAGGGGAGCCACTACCGGTCTCTGCCATTGTTCGTGGGCTGCCCGATGCAGTCGCCTCTCTCTCTGAGTCGGGATGGGATGATGCAGCATATGGCATCATGACAACAGATACCGTTGCCAAAGGGGCAAGCCGTCAACTGGAGATTGATGGAAATCTGGTAACAATTACCGGGATTGCCAAGGGGTCAGGAATGATCCATCCGGATATGGCAACCATGCTGGCATACATTGCAACTGATGCAGCGGTGTCGCATGAGCTTCTGCAAAGCATGGTAGAGCATACTACTAAACGCTCATTTAATCGGATTACCGTTGATGGTGATACCTCGACCAATGACTCCTTTGTGGTTGTGGCAACAGGGAAAAGTACTTTACCAGAGCTGAGTCAGGGGGATAGTGAGCAGGCTCAGCAACTACTTCAGGCACTGGAAGCAGTGGCCGTGGAGTTGGCGCAGAAGATGGTGCGTGATGGCGAGGGGGCCAGCAAGTTTGTAACGGTAAAGGTGGGTGGAGCAAAGCACTCTATGGAGGCTCTTGATGTTGCATTTACCGTTGCCCACTCTCCTTTGGTAAAGACGGCACTATTTGCCTCTGACCCAAACTGGGGGAGAATTCTTGCTGCCGTTGGACGTGCAGGTATAGACAATCTGGAAATTGAGGCAGTCTCCTTGTGGCTGGATGATGTATGTATTGTTGAACATGGTGGCAGAGCTGCAGGATACAGGGAAGAGCATGGTCAAGAGGTCATGGATCGTGCAGAGATCACCATTCATGTTGATCTTGGACGCGGCATTGCAGAAGAGACTGTCTGGACAACAGATCTTTCTCATGACTACGTTACAATCAATGCAGAGTATCGTACCTGATATGCAGCACTGGACTCTACCAGATCGTTATTTGATCACTGGGAAATCGGACAACCGTACCCACTTCATGGAGAAACTTGAATCTGCTCTACAGAGTGGCATCAGGTTGATACAGTTCAGGGCACCAGATCTTGAGATGGATGATTATCTTGAGATGGCATCCAGAGTGGTGAAGCACTCTCACGCACACGGCACAAAAGTCCTGCTTAATGGGGATCCGGCATGGGTGGAGATGACTGGTGCCGATGGAATACATCTTAACGGTCACCGTCTCAAAGAGCTCTCAACAAGACCACTTGCCGATGATCTTTTAATCTCTGCCTCATGTCACAATGAAGAGGAGTTACAGCAGGCAGCTGTGGTTGGAGTCGATTTTGCAGTGCTCTCTGCGGTGTTGCCAACCCAGACCCACCCCGGTCGGGAACCACTTGGGTGGGAGAGGTTTGCACAACTGGTAAAAATGGCATCTTTCCCTGTTTATGCGCTTGGTGGTGTAGGTCAGAGTCATATCAGACTCTCTGTGCAGATGGGAGGACAAGGGGTGGCTGCAATTACAGCATTTTGGGGCTGATCAGAGGATACAGGTAGTTAAGAGGAAGGAGACATCCTCTGTTGCCTGCGCAGGTCTCTCGTTCAGATTTGGAATCATCATTCGTGCAGAGAAACGGTGTCTTCCACCACTAATTTCGACATAGTATGGAGAATCTACTGGTAGAGTGATACGAATCAGTTGATACGGAGTATCCTTGTCCAGGCTGTGTTGATAAAACCCATTTGTAGCAATCACAGTTGATGGAGTGGCACTTCTGCGGATCATATCCAGCACCAAGCTGACAGCATCACGAATAGTATCAAAACATGAGATCCACTCGGTCAGTGAGGCAACCCTCTGCTCTACAGGGAGATTTAGCCAGAAGTGATAATGTGGAAAATCAATGTCGGAGAGCCCGCCCGGGGTTCCCAGACGTTGTCTAAACCCTTTCAGAAACTCAGAGTTACGCACCTCCTGTCCAGGCTTTCCTCGCTCTGCGTCCAGCTCCTGACCCAACTGTTTGAGTTTGTTCAGGAAGTCATCAAGTTGTTGGTGGTTTACCCCGGAACGCTCTTTGAGTGCGGCAAGAGTCATATAGTTGCGCTCTAGCTCTTTCATTAGATCCTTTTTCAGCTCCGAGCGATCAGTTAGTGTCAGAATCTCTTCAAGTCGCTCCAGAGTTGCATGGCTACCTGCTGGTGACGGCTCGTTTAAAGTATCCTGGATGTTTACAAATAGAGATTCCAGACGCAACAACGTACGGATGCGCTCGTTTAGTGGTTGCTCATAGATGATGGTGTCTGACAAAGGGTTAGACCTGTAGTGGTTGACTGTTACTCAAGATGCCTATTTTCGG
>NZ_CEYDPX010000012.1:32440-43906 GCF_982804495.1 Candidatus Thiopontia autotrophica
TGACAAAGGGTTAGACCTGTAGTGGTTGACTGTTACTCAAGATGCCTATTTTCGGTGAGATTCCACTGTTCTGCAAGTTCCAAAATCCCCGGATAGAAACATGAATACTGCACAACATCTTGACCCATATAGCAATATTTACTTCCTTGGGTGTATCAATAAGTACACCGCGCGGAATCAAATTTGCTCTATGGGTCAATCTGTTGCACATTATCCTACGTTTCTATCCGGGGATTTGGGAAGTTGAAGATAACTCTCGTGAAGCCGCTCTACCTGTTCCGGAACCGAGGCGGCGTCAATGTTTGATATTACATCATCAGCGCGATTCAGACGCTCCTCTCGCGAGGCCTGTGCAGCAATAATCTTCTCCACCTCCGGTTGAGTCATATGGTCGCGCGCCATCACCCGTCTAATCTGTTCTGATTCTGGTAGATCCACAACCAGAATTCGCCCTACGGGGTACTCTCTGTCACTCTCAAGCAACAGAGGCACCACAAGAATAATATAGGGGGCTGTAGTCTCTGCAATCTCTTTTTGCAACATGTCGAAAATCCTGGGGTGCAGAATCTCTTCAACAACTTCTCTCTGTGCAGGGTTGGAAAATATCTGTTGTCGCAACCTTGTCCGGTCAAGCTCCCCGTCATCTTTTACAATATCCTCTCCCAGTGCCTCGGTCAGATCTCTCAGTCCACTGCTTCCCGGCTCAACTACTCTGCGTGCAGCCACATCTGCATCCAGAATAGATGCACCAAGCTTCTTGAAAAGGTTGGCGACTGTACTTTTTCCGCTTCCTATCCCCCCAGTGAGCCCGATTATTGGTGTCATCTGGTCTACCGACCCCATAACATTATATCCAGCAGAGTCGGCCAGAGGAGGGCAATCCATCCAGCAACCGCCAGAAATGGACCAAATGGAATTGCCGTGAGTAGCAGGGGATAAGAGCTCTCCTTTTTCAATAGAATCCATGGAACAGTTACCAGCAGTCCACACAGTGAAGCAACCAACAGGATTTGTGGCAGTAGTGTCCAGCCACACCACGCCCCAAGAGCGGCCAGTAATTTCAGATCTCCTCCTCCCATGCCTTCGCGCCCGGTAACCATCTTGTATAGATGGAATATGGACCACAACACAAGATACCCTGCCGCAGCCCCGAATAGCGCTCCGGACGGGGTGGTGAATAGCCCCCACTGGTTGATTATGAGTCCACTCCAGAGCAGAATATAAGTTAGCTGATCTGGCAGCAGTCGGTGCTCCAGATCAATAAAGAGCAGAGCCAGCAGAATCCATCCAAACCACATGCTGGCAACGGCACTGCTGGATGGGCCAAAGTGGAGGGTGGCAGTTATCGCAACTGTGATACCGAGCAGCTCAAGCGTCAGGTATCTCCAGCCAATGGGGTGGTTGCAATGGTTGCAGTGGCCACGGTTGAGCAGAAACCCGATAACCGGAATATTGTCTACAAGACGAAGTTGATGGTTGCAGAGGGGGCAGTGTGAGCGCGGAGCTGAAAGTGAGATTTCGCTGGCACCACTCGCCTCTTTACCCTCTAGCTCAAGAAATTCCCGGCACTCTCTTTTCCACTGCTGCCTCATGATCAGAGGAAGTCGATGTACCACCATTGATAGAAAACTCCCTGCAATGGCCCCTGATATTATGGCCACAACCATGAATGACACTGGCTCCAGTAGTATGTTCATGCTAAAAATGGTGTCCAATCTGGAAAATAGGTTGATAGAGTGCGATTGCCAGGACACCAACCATACCACCAATTAGCAGAATCAACAGCGGCTCAAGGATAGTTGTTAGCTGTTCAACTCTGTGTTCAACCTCATCCTCATAATAGAGCGCAAGCCGGTTCAACATCTGTGACAGCTCTCCACTATCCTCTCCAGCCCGAATCATCTGGATGGCGACAGGAGGAAACAGCCCCTGTTCAGCAAGAGCATTAGAGAGGGTTACCCCCTGCAGTACCAGGCTGTGGGCGTTCTGGATTGCTCTGCGCAGAGGAAGATTGTGGGTCATTCTTGTCGATGTATCGAGGCCGATATGGGTGGGGATCGCAGCCTCCTGCAGGGTTGCCAACGTTCGGCTCAATCGGGCCACCATAACCTCTCTTATAGTGGTTCCAAGTAGTGGAATGGAGAGCAGTAATTGATCCATTTTAAATTTGAAACGGGGAACCCTGCTGTAGAGCATGGTGATGAAGGTAACCAGTAAAAGCAGGGCCACTATAATCTCACCAAGGTTGTGATCCAGAAAATGGGCAGCATCAAGAATGTGCCTGGTGAGAGGGGGCAGGGCACCACCAAGGTTATTGAATAGAATCTCAAACTGGGGAACTATCTGCAACAGAAGAAAAAGTGAGATTGCCAAAGTAAAGATAAATACGCCAAGAGGATATGAGAGAGCCTTCCATAACTGCCGTCTCAGAGCTCTTGTTCGCTCTCTATACTCTGCTGCTCTGGCAAGCAGTGTGGAGAGTTGGCCAGTAGCCTCACCAGACGTTATGAGATGAATAAGGAAGGGATCAAAATGTTCCGGGCGTTGTGCAAGGATCCTGGAGAATGGAGACCCCTGTTGTAGCTCTAGCAGAATATCCTCACTCAAGGTTCGTAGTGGGCCATCAGCAAGGCCTTGAATAATCCCCTCCAGTGAGCGTGCCAGAGTTAGTCCTGAAGATAGAAGAGTGGACAACTGGCGAATCAGCAAGGTGATCTGGGTTGATGAGAGGGAAGGTTGTAGATTTGGGAGCGGCAATAGCAGTTTATGGGTGATACCCATGGCACCAAGTTTCTCTATTGCGTGGGAACGACTGCCTGCCCTCAGCTGCCCTCGAACAGCCCCACCGGATTCCCTGACCCCTCTCCAGTAATAGCGTGCCATCAGTGCAGTATACTATGCAGATGGAAGATCAAGAAAAAAACAGAGCAGTTATAAGTTCTGGCACAGAGGTTGCGCTAGCCTATACCCTCTCAATGGCAGATGGCACGGAGGTTGATAGTGCATCCAGGGAGGATCCATTTATTTTTGTGACAGGAGATGGTTCACTGATTACAGGGCTGGAGCACCTTCTGTTGGGGCTGGTGGCTGGGGCCAGAGAGAGCTTCCTGGTTGGTGCAGAGGATGCTTTTGGGGCTCCGGATCATGAACTGCTTCATACTATCTCCAGAACGGAATTCGATAGCTCCCTGGAGCTCGCCCCGGGAATGGTCTTCTCCTTTGAGTCTCCATCAGGTGAGCAGCTTCCTGCAACTGTGGTTAAAGAGAGTAGTGACGGTGTTCTGGTTGATTTCAATCACCCTCTGGCAGGCAGAGATCTACGATTTGAGATTGAGGTTATATCCATCAGAGAGCGCAGTGGAGAGATTGATGAGAATTGAGCTGGCTCGACCACGTGGATTTTGTGCAGGGGTAGAGCGCGCAATTGCCATTGTGGAGCAGGCATTACAACGTTTTGGTGCCCCCATATATGTACGCCATGAGGTGGTACATAACCGTTATGTGGTAGATCAGCTCCACTCCAAAGGGGCGGTCTTTATCCAGGAGATTAGTGAGGTCCCCACTGGCGGACGTCTGATTTTTAGTGCACACGGAGTATCCACT
This sequence comes from Candidatus Thiopontia autotrophica, assembly GCF_982804495.1. Taxonomy (NCBI): domain Bacteria; kingdom Pseudomonadati; phylum Pseudomonadota; class Gammaproteobacteria; genus Candidatus Thiopontia; species Candidatus Thiopontia autotrophica. The sequence goes on from NZ_CEYDPX010000012.1 coordinate 36,044, forward strand.
GCTGTAGAGAGAGAGGCAGAAGAGCGCGGGCTAAAGGTCTTTGACGCAACCTGTCCCCTGGTTACCAAAGTTCATCTACAGATTACTCGTAATGCCAGGGAGAGGAGAGAGGTTGTGTTGATCGGCCATGCCGGCCACCCGGAGGTGGAGGGTACTATGGGACGATACCCGGAAAACAGGCAGGACAAGATTCATCTTGTAGACAGTGTCAGGACGGTAGGAAAATTGCATATCGATAACCCGGATACTCTCTCCTATGCGACTCAGACCACCCTCTCGATGGACGATGCAGCAGAGATAATTGATGCTCTGAGAGCGCGCTTCCCGTTACTGCAGGGTCCCAAGAGTGACGATATCTGCTATGCAACCCAGAACCGTCAAAATGCAATCAAGGAGCTCTCATCCAGATGTGAGGTTGTGCTGGTTGTGGGATCCGCCAACAGCTCCAACTCCAACCGTCTGCGAGAGATTGCAGAATCATCAGGTACAACCTCATATCTGATTGATCGAGCAGACGAGATTCAGTCAGAGTGGTTTGATCACGTTGACTGTGTCGGTGTCTCCGCGGGGGCATCTGCTCCCGAGGTTCTGGTAGAAGGTGTAATTGAGCGCCTGAAGCAGCTGGGAGCAGAGTGGGGTGGGGAGTCAAATATGGAAGATGAGGATGTATTCTTTCCGCTTCCGGCTGAGTTAAGATAATTACGGTTGGTTAAAACCTGATGGTTATTCTGACCATGCAGATCGCTCAGGCAGATCCATCTGTCGCTCGATTGTGGACCCTCTTGGTCGCAACCGGCTGGATGGACAGAGCGATCATCGCGCCCCCTGGTGAGAAATGCGGGTTAATGCCAGCAATCAATCGCACTACCAGACCCGGTAATCCCGCGTTCACCCTTCTCGTTGAGAGTAAGATTGCCGCAAACCGCATCACCAGCCTGGATTCCGGTTGCTGTTGCCAGTAGTTGGTAACTCTCTCCTGTAGTGGTTACTGATAATAGGTAATATTCGTTGTCTGACGTACTCTTGTAGATGGAGGTGGTTGCCCCACTGTAGCTGCCATTCTCCAGAAAATACCGTTCCATCCGCTGGGAGAAGATGGTCAATGCGGTAGTGCCGTCACTGCGTCTGCCCTGAACCATCTGCTCCTCGTAACTAGGCAGAGAGACAGCCATAAGTATGGCGATAATTGCCAATGCAATCACCATCTCGATAAGAGTGAATCCTCCCCTATCCGCAGCTACTGATGTTGTTCCCACTACTATCCTCCGGAATGCCGTCACCATCACCATCGTCTGCAATGCGAATACGCCCGGTACTGTTGATGTAGATGACCTGCGCCCCCTCCAGCTGGTTGTCGCTGCATATCACCAGCCGGCTGAAGCTGGTGGAATCTCCGGTCGGTTTATAGGTGACTCTGTTTTTGAAGTTTCCTATGCCACGCAGGGTAATACCAACAGGTAGAGTGCCATGAGTTCGCAATACAATATCAACAGCATCAACTTTGCCATCTCCATCAGAATTCTCAAACATGATCCACCCCGACTCCCACTGGTCTGAGCTGTTACAGTCGTCACCACTGCTACTCTTGCAGAGCGTCACCTTGCGGTTGCGTTTGATCGCCTCATTACGAGTTAGTTGCAGCTCTCGACTAAACTCTGTGGCAACAGAATAGGCCCGGTTTTGTTGCAGAATGGTTGATAGGTCAGGTGTTAGTTGGCTAAGGACAATTGCCAAAAGTGCCAGTGTAATCAGTAGTTCCGGCAAGGTAAAACCTCGCATCAGATCCAGCCAAGTTCAGCCAGCGACGTGGTTGATTCACCATCCCCTACAATGACATGGTCAAGCAGACGGACATCAATCAGCCCAAGTGCATCCCGTAATCTCTCGGTAATATCACGGTCAGCCCGGCTTGGCTCGGCAGCTCCGGATGGGTGGTTATGGGCACAAATCAGAGCTGCTGCATTGTGGTTCATGGCACTGCGCACGACCTCTCTTGGGTGCACAGAGGCACCATCAATAGTGCCGGTAAAGAGGATCTCGAAGGTTATGATCTGATGTCTGTTATCCAGAAACAGCACCCCAAATGCCTCATGAGGATAGCCTCGCAGGCGACTGCTGAGATAGCGTCTGGTCAATTGTGGGTTTGTTATCACATCCTCTTTGACTAGTTGTGCCTTCAGGTGTCGGGATGATATCTCCATAGTGGCCTGGAGCTGAACATACTTTGCATCACCCAAACCCTTGGCGGCACAGAACTGATCCCGGTTGGCCTCCAGCAGTTGTCGAAGCCCTCCGAAGTGGTCGAGTAGATCACGGGCAAGATCAACCGCTGATTTGCCCTTTACCCCTGTGCGGAGAAAAATAGCCAAAAGCTCAGCATCGGAGAGAGACTCTGCGCCCCGCTCCAGCAGTTTTTCTCTTGGTCGTTCACCTTCAGGCCAATCCTTGATTGTCATGTATTCAGTACCAGGTTGTATCTGTCGAGATTGCCTCTGAGATCCGTCATATCGAGACAGAAAGTATGAGTGTATACGGATAAATGGCTATTTTCTAACAAAGATATGGTGAATTTCAGAGGTGAGTTGAATAGATACATTGCCATTAGCGTATAATTTTCTATCATGAAAAACAGACCAACTCTTCTGAACCTGCAAAACCGCAGAATCCTCTTGGGGGTTACCGGTGGTATTGCCGCATATAAAAGTGCGGAGCTGGTTCGTATCCTTGTGAAATCAGGTGCAGAGGTAAGGGTTGTAATGACCAGGGCTGCAGAGAAGTTTGTGGGGGCGCTTACCTTTCAGGCGCTCTCAGGGAATTCGGTACACAGAGATCTGTTGGACCCCGGTGCAGAGGCCGGGATGGGGCACATAGAGCTGGCCCGTTGGGCTGACCTTGTCACGATCGCCCCGGCAACTGCAGATTTTATTGCCCGTCATGCAACAGGAAGGGCTGATGACCTGATGACTGCCATCTCTCTTGCGACCAAATCCCCACAGCTGATTGCGCCGTCAATGAATGAACAGATGTGGCTTGATCCTGCTACGCAACAGAATATCAAGGTTCTTAGTGCTCATGGTGTGAAGATTGTTGGACCAGATAGTGGGGAGCAGGCCTGTGGTGATGTGGGTCCAGGACGAATGGTAGAGCCAGAGATATTGGCCAATACTATTGCGGAACAGTTCGAGACAGGCATTCTACAGGGAGAGCGGGTGCTGATAACTGCAGGGCCAACCAGAGAGCCGCTGGATCCTGTCCGTTTTCTCACCAATCGCAGCTCTGGAAAGATGGGGTTTGCCATTGCCCGGGCGGCGGTAGATGCAGGTGCTGCAGTAACCATGGTGGCGGGACCGGTTTCGCTGGAGACTCCACGCAGTGTCCGCAGGGTTGATGTGGAGAGTGCCGAAGAGATGGCTCAGGCTGTTGCCCGGGAGGTTGAGGGGGCAACAATATTTATTGCAACGGCCGCTGTTGCTGACTATAGGCCTGTAGATATGGCAACAGAGAAGATCAAAAAGAGTGCAGACGAGATAGAGCTAAGATTGATAAAAAATCGTGATATTCTCGCCGAGGTTGCATCACGAGAAGAGCCCCCATTTACCGTCGGGTTTGCGGCAGAGACAGAAAACCTGACCACAAATGGCGAGCAGAAACGCATATCCAAGGGGGTTGATATGGTTGCAGCAAATCTGGTTGGTAACAGGGATACGGGGTTTGATACTGATGAAAATGCACTCACCCTGTTGTGGGAAGGCGGGAGGGCCGAGCTGGAGCGCACCAACAAGAGCCAGCTGGCGAGGCAACTGCTCCAGCTGATTGCGGATGTGGGTAATACAAGATAACAAACAGTCACGGAAGATAAGATGAAAAAAGTTGAGTTGAAGATTTTGGACAGCCGTATTGGTGGAGAATATCCTCTGCCGCACTACGCTACAGATGGTTCGGCAGGAATGGATCTGCGGGCCTGTATTGATGCACCGCTTGAGCTGAAGCCTGGGCAGACCGAGCTGATCCCAAGCGGTATCGCAATCCATATGGATGATCGAGAGATGGCCGCTACTCTGTTGCCTCGTTCAGGCCTGGGCCACAAGCATGGGGTGGTGCTCGGTAATCTGGTGGGGCTGATTGACTCGGACTATCAGGGCCAGGTATTTGTCTCCTGCTGGAACCGTGGTGATACCACCTTCACCATTGAGCCAGGAGAGCGTATTGCCCAGATGGTATTTGTGCCGGTAATCCAGGCAGAGTTTGAGGTGGTTGAAGAATTTGACACCTCAGAGCGTGGTGCCGGTGGTTTTGGCCATACCGGCAAGAGCTGACAGAATGGTTAATATTCCGGAGTCAATTTTTCGTGCCTATGACATCAGAGGGATTGTTGATGAGACCCTGACTGAAGATGTGGTTGAGAAGATCGGCCAGGCAGTAGGGAGTGAGAGCCAGCTCCGTGGAGCAAAAACCATTGTGGTGGGCCGTGATGGGCGCCTCTCTGGCCCGTCTCTGCAGTCTGCACTAATGCGAGGACTACAACACTCAGGGATGGAGGTGATCGATATAGGTCAGGCTCCAACACCGATGATCTACTTTGGTGCAGTTCACCTCAGGGCATCATCCTGCGTGGCAGTTACCGGAAGCCACAATCCGCCCGACTACAATGGACTAAAGATCGTTGCAGCTGGTGAGACCCTCTCTGCCGATGCCATTCAGAATATCCGTCACCGTATTGTTGATGGTGATCTGCTGACTGGTAGCGGTTCTCTGCACCAGATGGATATCCAGAGTGACTACATCCAGCGTGTAATTAGTGACATCAAGATTGGCCGCCCACTTAAACTGGTTGTTGACTGTGGCAATGGAGTTGCCGGTGGGGTTGCACCAAAATTGCTTCGTGAGCTTGGCTGTGAGGTGACAGAACTCTACTGTGAGGTAGATGGCACCTTCCCCAACCACCATCCTGACCCCAGCAAGCCTGAAAATGTTGCCGAGCTGAGAGAGAAGGTTCTGCAGAGCGGTGCGGATCTCGGTCTTGCCTTTGATGGGGATGGCGACAGGTTGGGGGTAATCGACTCTGCAGGAAATCTGATCTTCCCGGATCGCCAAATGATGCTCTACGCCCAGGATATTCTGGCGCGGAATCCTGGTGGTGAGGTGATCTATGATGTGAAGTGTACCCGCAATCTGCCAGAGATCATCAGTCAGGCTGGTGGTGTTCCTACCATGTGGAAGACTGGACACTCTTTTATCAAGAAAAAACTAAAAGAGAGTGGCGCGCTTCTTGCTGGCGAGATGAGTGGACATATCTTTTTCAAGGAGCGTTGGTATGGCTTTGATGATGCCCTCTACACCGCAGCAAGACTGCTTGAGATAGTGTCGGCAACAGAGCGCTCAACAGAGGATATATTTGGAGATCTGCCGGATACGGTAAATACCCCGGAGCTTAATATTCAGTTTGCCGAGGGTGAACACTATGCGTTTATGGAGCAGCTGAAACAGCAGGCAACATTTGATGGCGCAGAGGTAAACAGTATTGATGGGGTGCGTGCAGATTATCCAAATGGCTGGGGTCTGGTGCGGCCATCAAATACAACCCCGGTTCTGGTGCTCCGCTTTGAGGCAGATAGTGAGGATGATATCAGACAGGTGCAGGATGCATTCCGCAAGGAACTGCTGAAAGTACAGTCAGACCTTGAGCTCCCATTTTAGCCAGCATTTCTCACCAGGGGGCATGATGGTCGTGCAGGGATTTGGATTCACAAGGATTCATGCCTCTGTTCTCGCTTTACCAATTCGGTGATATACTGAAACACAATCCTTCCCCCACAGGATAACTTGTGAGGGAGATCCGGTTGGGTCATGAGGTGACCTGATCAGAGCTTCCTTAACCAACAGTGGTAACATAAAACTGCTATGTCACTAGATCAACAGACCAGCCATGATTTTGCCCGGGTTCTATCCGAGGCGCTCCCCTATATACAGCGTTTTAGTGGAAAGACCGTGGTAATCAAATATGGCGGCAATGCGATGACAGAGCAGCACCTCAAAGAGGGCTTTGCTCGTGATGTGGTGCTGCTCAAGCTTGTAGGCATCAACCCCGTGGTTGTGCACGGCGGAGGACCACAGATAGGTCGTCTGTTGGAGCAGATTGGCAAAGAGAGCAAATTCATCGAGGGGATGCGGGTTACCGATCGTGAGACCATGGATGTGGTGGAGATGGTTCTCGGTGGTCTGGTAAACAAGGAGATTGTTAACCTTATCCATAGCCATGGTGGTAATGCTGTGGGTCTGACCGGAAAGGATGGTCAGTTGATCAAGGCAAAGAAGCTGGAGATGACCAGAGATAGTAGGGAGCCGGATCTGCCCGAGATTATTGACCTTGGCCATGTGGGAGAGGTCGCAGAAATCAACACCACAGTGGTCGAGATGCTCGATAGTGGTGAGTTCATTCCGGTAATTGCCCCTATTGGGGTGGGTGAGGATGGTGCCTCCTACAACATCAATGCCGACCTCGTTGCCGGCAAGGTGGCTGAGGCGCTGGGCGCCGAAAAATTGATACTGCTAACCAACACCAAAGGACTGCTTGACCGGGACGGTGCTCTGCTGACAGGTCTTGACAGTAGCCAGGTTGAGTCACTGATTGCCAATGGCACTATCCATGGTGGCATGCTGCCAAAGATTCGCACCGCCCTGGAGGCAGTTGAGGCTGGGGTTACCAGCTCACATATAATTGATGGGCGGGTTGAGCATGCGGTAATGCTGGAGATATTCTCCGATCAGGGGATCGGCACCCTTATCCAGTAGGTTTCACCCTGCTACCCGCGTAGCCCCATCATGTTGTGGATAATTGGAGCCAGGATAATCTCCATCGCAAAGCCCATCTTCACCCCGGGGATCACAATAGTATTGCGGCGGGACATAAATGAGTCCTGAAGCATATCCAGCAGGTAAGAGAAGTCGATATTGTGCTTTGCAGGGTCCTTGAAGCGGATAACGATAAAGCTCTCATCCGGTGTCGGGATATCACGTGCAATAAACGGGTTTGAGGTATCTACAGTAGATACACGCTGAAAATTGATATCAGTCTCGGAGAACTGAGGGGTGATGTGGTTCACATAGTCAGGCATGCGGCGCAGGATGGTGTCTACAATCACCTCTTCAGAGTACCCACGCTCTGCATTGTCACGGTGGATCTTCTGAATCCACTCTAGGTTCACAATAGGGACCACACCGATACCGAGATCTACCTGGCTGGCAACATCCACATCATCACTCTTGACCAGACCATGCAGACCCTCATAGAAGAGAAGATCTGTACCTGCACCAACCTTCTCCCAGGGGGTGAATTGGCCAGGAGTAAGCTCCGTGCCAAGGCGACCGTTGTGCTCGGCAGCCTCCTCATCACTATGAAGATAGTAGCGGCGATCACACTCACCACTCTCGCCATAGGCTCTGAAATTGTCCGCAAGCAGATCAAAGTGGTTGGCGTCCGGTCCAAAGTGGCTGAATGATTTGTTGCCCTTCGTCTCCTCTTCAGCAACCTTCTCCTTCATTGCAGCGCGATCATAGCGGTGGTAGCTATCACCCTCAACCACCATAGCATTTAGATTCTCTCTGGTGAAAATGTGCTCAAAGGCACGTTTTACTGTGGTGGTACCGGCACCGGAGGAACCGGTGATCGCAACAACTGGATGTTTTGCTGACATATTTATCTACTCCTGGGTTTGGTCGGAGGAGGAGTAGCTACCGCACGCCTCCCTGCGTACAAAATGATTCTGCAATTCTACCGTCAGTTGGCCTCTCCGTCCATCCTCTGACCCCATTACAGCTGGCGGGCAAGTAGTGTTACCGGGTGGATAACCTCAATCGGGGTTC
>NZ_CEYDPX010000012.1:44006-47221 GCF_982804495.1 Candidatus Thiopontia autotrophica
GGCAAGTAGTGTTACCGGGTGGATAACCTCAATCGGGGTTCTCTCTATCTCCATACCCTCTGCCAGATGGAGGGCGCAGCCGTAGTTGGTGGAGAGTAGCATCGGACTCTCTGTCGCAAGTAGTGACTCTATTTTCGGTTGGCGCAGACGGTCGGCAGTTTCAGGTTCCCGCAGACGGTGGCTCCCCGCTGCCCCGCAGCATCCACTATCTGGCCCCAATAGGGCGATCTTGATCTGCGGAATCTTCTCGAGAAGCGCCTCTACCGCACGGTTGCCCTGCAGCATGTTTCCTAGTGAGCAGGGGTGGTGGAGGGTGATCTGTTGCGGTAGAGGGTTGAACAGAAGTCTGTCAAGATTGGGGCTCTGTAGCAGAAACTGACAGATCTCCATAGCCGGTGCAGGCAGATCCCCCTTCTCAACCAGCTGCACCCCACATCCGGATGAGGTGAAGATGATGGCATCCAGCTGTTGCTCACCAAAGGCCTCCCGGTTCATCCTGTTTAGCTGCTCCACCCTCTTCGGATTTCCGTGGTGTTGTGGCAGGGCACCACAACACTGTTGATTCGGTGGGACCACCACATCATAACCAAGCCTGGTAAGCAGGGTGATGGCATCAATATGTGTCTGCCTGTCAAAAGGGGAGGCAATACAGCCAAGAAACAGACCTACACTCCCAATTTTATTGCCAACTGCAGGGTAGTGTGGCTCAAGCCTCCTGGTTGTAGTCATCCTCTTGGCGGCAGCCCTGCCCAGAGCTGGCATCGGCAGTTTTAGTCGCTCCCATAGCAGTGCCCCAGCCGCCAGCAACTGTACAAGTCGGGGCCTGACCGCAACAATTTCAAGCCATCGTGCCCCCCCTTGTGGCGGCGGCAACATGGCGCGTGCCCCATCAACTATCTCTCCGTATGGGACATCGGAGGGGCATGAGCTCTCACAGGCACGACAGAGCAGGCAGTGGTTCAGGTGGTCAATAACTCCCCTGGAGATCTCGATTTCACCCTTTAATAGTGCGGCAGAGATCATCACCCGTCCACGAGGAGACTCCCCCTCCTCGCGAAAGAGGCGGTAGGTGGGGCAGTGGCTGCTGCAGAGGGCACAAAGCACACAGCGGTCGGCAGCCTCTATTAACTGTTGGGGAGTCATACCGGTATTGTATACTGCAAACCATGAGCGATGACATCAACAATGCAAAGGGTTACTACAAACGACACCTCTTCTTCTGCACCCACCAGACCGAGGATGGCACTCCATGCTGCAACCAGCATGGCGCCAAGAGGATGCACAAACATGCCAAGCAGAGGCTCAAGGAGATGGGGATTCATACCCCGGGCGAATACAGGGCAAACAAGGCGAGCTGTATGGGGCGCTGCGCAGAGGGGCCGGTGGTTGTAGTCTACCCTGACAATATCTGGTACACCTATGTAGATAGTGATGACATAGACGAGATTATCGACGAACATCTGCTTCATGGCCGTGAGGTAGAGCGCCTCAAACTACCGTGAACCTTGGCGTGAACTGTCTGTCAGAAAAAAGCGTTATAGCTGGTCCAGCAGGTGATCTGGAGATATTGCTGGAGTGCCCCGATGTTGCCCCAAAGGCGGTGATGGTTATAGCTCACCCCCATCCACTATACGGCGGCACCATGCAGAATAAGGTGGTCCATACCCTGGCAAGAGGGGCGCTTAATAGCGGCGTGGCCTCACTGCGTCTCAACTTTCGCGGGGTAGGGAAGAGCGGTGGCAGTTATGATGAGGGCAGAGGAGAGCAGCATGATCTGCTCGCAGTGGTTGCATGGGCTAAACAGAGGTTTCCCGGGTTGCCGCTCTGGCTCTCTGGGTTCTCGTTTGGTGCAGGGGTTGCCATGCTCACTACAGAACAGGCGGGGGCAGAAAGGCTGCTGGTGGTAGCACCACCGCTTAACCTCTATCCGGATCTACGTAAAATCAAGCAGATAGATATGCCGTGGTCGGTTCTGATGGGGGATGAGGATGAGGTTGTCCCGTTTTCGCAGGTTAGTGAATGGGTGGAGCAGCAACAGATACCACCGAATTTCATGGTGTTTTCAGGCGCCACACACTTTTTTCATGGGCGACTGGTAGAGCTGAGGGGGGTGGTTGAAGAGTTTTGCCTCTAAATATACGTTTTTGGTAACAATAGACTTGCGGCCAACTAAACCATTCTGTAAAATTCGCGCTCTTTTCAAAGCGAATAACAGAATTTCGGAGTAGTATTAATGAAAACCTTTAGCGCCAAGTCTCATGAAGTCAAACGTGACTGGTACATTGTAGATGCCGATGGCAAGACCCTGGGTCGCCTCGCATCCGAGATCGCCCACCGTCTGCGTGGCAAGCACAAGGCAGAGTACACTCCTCATGTTGATACTGGTGACTACATCGTGGTTATCAATGCCGAGAAGGTTGCAGTAACCGGCAACAAGCGTCAAGACAAGATGTACCACCGCTATACCGGATACATTGGTAACCTCAAATCAACCAATTTTGACAAGCTTAACCAGAAGGCGCCAGAGCGCATTATCCAGTTGGCAGTCAAGGGGATGCTTCCACGCAACCCGCTGGGTCGTGCCATGATCGGCAAGCTCAAGGTCTATGCAGGTACAGACCATCCGCACACCGCACAGCAACCACAAACATTGGATATAGCGTAAAGATAGCAGTAACAGCTATCACGTAAAAGCAGACAGGACACATATAATAGTATGGCAATGACAGAACAGTATTACGGAACCGGACGCCGCAAAACCTCAACTGCGCGAGTCTATCTTCGTCCCGGCACAGGTGCAATCACCATCAACGGCAAGAGCCTGGATGACTTCTTTGGTCGCCCAACCTCGCGCATGGTGGTAAATCAGGCGCTTGCGGCGGTTGATATGGCCGAAAAATTTGACATTACCGTCAACGTTGCCGGTGGCGGCATTACCGGCCAGTCCGGCGCCATCCGTCACGGCATTACCCGTGCCCTGATGAATTACGATGAGTCGCTACGCCCAACCCTGCGTGAGGCAGGATTTGTTACTCGTGACTCCCGTAAGGTGGAGCGCAAGAAAGTCGGTCTCCACAAAGCACGCAAGGCGACCCAGTACTCCAAGCGTTAACCGGAACCTGTTTTTTAGTAAAAGTTTATTCGGGCATCGTCTAACGGCAGGACAAAGGATTCTGATTCCTTTAATCGTGGTTCGAATCCATGTGCCCGAGCCA